>DATNET010000305.1:0-2173 GCA_035606745.1 Tepidiformaceae bacterium | reverse complement strand
CCCTCTTCGGCGATCGCGAGCAGGCGCTGCGATCCGACGGCCTGCGGTTTGTACGCAGGGTTCGGCCGGCTCGTCGCCGTGCTGCCGGGGCCGTCCTTCGGCTTACGCAGGGAGAGGATGCGATCGAGGTACCCACGCGCTTTCGTCCAGGCGGCCTCCTCAGTCGGCGCGATAATCGGCCGGAACGAGACGCTAAACCGCGGCGAGCGGCCCCATTTCGCCGCCTCCGCCCGCACCTGGGCGATCTGCTCCGCCACCGAGGCGACGGGCTCGCCCCACATGGCATAGCAATCCGCATACTTCGGGCCGATGGCAAATGCCGGCCCGGACATCCCACCAAAGTAGATGGGGATGTGCGGCTGCTGCAGCGGCTTCACTTCTGACGTCGCGCGCCGAAGCTGGTAAAACTCTCCGTCGTAATCGAATGGAGCATCGGCCGTCCACGTCTTGAGCACGATATCGAGGTACTCATCCGTGCGGCGGTAGCGGGCATCGTGATCGAGGAAGTCGCCATCGCGCTGCTGCTCGGCATCGTTGCCGCCAGTAATAATGTGCACCGCCACGCGGCCGTTGCTGAACTGGTCAAGCGTCGCCGCTTTGCGTGCAGCCAGCGTGGGCGCGACGAACCCCGGCCGGTGCGCGATGAGGAACCCAAGCCGCTCCGTCACGGAACTCACGTACGAAGCCACGCTGAAGCTATCCGGCCCGCTCGAACCGTAACCGATCAGCACGCGGTCGAAATCCGCCCGTTCGTGAGCCTGGGCGAAATCTCGCACGAACCCGGCGTCGATGTGGCCGCCAATGAGGTTCACGCCCGGCCCATCAAGCTCCGATGCGGAGCGCGTCCCAATCATCCCGATGAATTCAATAGCCATTGAGGGCCTCCTGCGGCGAGTGATTCGCGGCGACGCCGCCTGGTCAGGTTATGTTCAGCGCAGCCCTGCCCGCGCCGAGCAGGATCATATCGTCCTGGGGCACGTGGATCCGCCCGCAAAGGACGTCGCGGTGGTGCCGTTCGAGCGGGTTCGAACGCGATAAGCCCGGGTTGCCAACGAGCGCGATGGCGATGTCGACCGCCCGGATCGCGTTTGCCGTCACGACGTATTTGGCCAGCGACGTTTCACCCGCAAGCCGTTGGGAGTACCCACTGTCGTCGGCTTCGGCCGAAAGGCCATCCAGGAGCCGCGCGTTGGTGAACAGCAGCGCTTCGATTTCACCCATCGCGGCCTGGAATCGCGGCAGCGTGGCAAGCGAGGCGCCGAGGTTCGACGGCTTGCGCTCGTGCAAGTACCTGCTCAGCCAATCGCGCGCCGCGCACGCAACCCCGTTATACAGCGCGCCAAGCACAAGGTTGTTCCAGATGGGCTGCACCGGGTCGGGCGGCATCCAGGACGCCGGCGGGCGAACATCGAGGGCGTAGTGCTCCGGGATTTCAACCGAGTCGAGGATGAGGTCGTGGCTGCCGGTGGCACGCATCCCGAGATGGTCCCACGTCTCAACGTACGAGACGCCCGCCGCGCCGTTCGGGACCATAAACCAGCCGACGCTGGGGTCGTCGCCTGCAGTCCGTGCCCACACGATGAGGTAGCGCAGGATGGGGCTACCGGTCGCGTAGAGCTTATGGCCGGAGAGCCGCCAACCGCTCGGCGACGGAGTGGCAGTGGTTGCTGGCAATCCGCCGCGCGCGGGCGTGCCGAGTTCCGGCTCAGCGCGCATCACGTTGATCAGCGCCATTCCGTCGACCGATTCCCGCCAGAGCTGGTTTGTGGCGTCCGCGTTCCACGTACCGGTCAGCGCGGGCACCGCACTGTAGATGTAGTGCATTGCGAGCACGAGCGCGGTGGATGGCTCGCCCGCCGCTATCCGGCCGACGACCCCGCACGCCGTCGCGAGGCCCTGTCCCAGGCCGCCGGCTGACTCCGGCACCGTCAGGCTGAGCAAGCCCGCGCGCCGCAACGCCTCGAAATTCGCAAACGGGAACGCAGCCGAGCGGTCGTACTCGGCGGCGGTGATGGCGAATTCGCCGGCGAGTTCCGAGGCCTTCGCGAGCTGCGCTTGGGCCGAAGTCTGGGGCGATGCGCGCGTTGGAAGACTCGTCATCGGGTTCCGGCCTCGCGCTGAAGTCTGGCTCACGCCCTTAAGTTGACCAGTCCAGTCAAGATAATCGATTTGA
>DATNET010000209.1:0-5697 GCA_035606745.1 Tepidiformaceae bacterium | reverse complement strand
CGCCCACGGAGTGGTCTGGGAATCTCCTTCCAGCAGGCGAGCCGATACCAGGCGAGTGGCATGCAGACAGCGTCCACTGCGGCATCAAATAGACGCGTCCGGGTGCGCGCGACGGGGATGTTGATCCCGTACGAGTTGTCGACCCGATAGCCGAGGCGGGTGAGAAGAACGGCTACTTCGACCGTCTCACTGTACTTATAGCCTTCGTAGTATTCCTGGGCTTCGAGGAGAGGGCCGACACGGAAAACACGGTAGCCGCTTTCGATGTCCTCGAAGCGGTGCCCTCCCGAAAGCCGCCCGATCCAGGTCATGACGGCGTTCCCGAACTTTTTGTAGCCGGTGTGGTAGCCCATGTCGCGCTTGCCGATCACGCACACCGACCCGGTCGCGACCAGGTGGTCGATCATACCGTCGAGGGCAGCAGGCTCGTGCTGGCCGTCCGCATCGATCGAAAAAGCCACGTCTTCCGCGCTGATCTCCCCGCGGCCAAGCATCGCGCGGACCTCTTCCCAGCCCGCCCGCAGTGCCGCAGAGAGGCCCCGGTTCGCTGGAAAGTGGATCACCGTGCAGCGGTCGCGGCCGAGCGCCCAGCGGTCGACGATAGCGGGTGTGGCATCCGACGAACCGTCGTCGACAATGATCAAGCGGTCGATGCGCGGATAGAGGTCGTCAAGCACGCCCTCTATGGTGGCCGCCTCGTTGTAGGCCGGCATGACGGCGATGCGCGCCGGACGGGAATTCCGTCGCGGCGCGCCTGCTAACTCGCCCAGGGGGTTGGCTCGCTCAGAGCCATCAGCGGCTAAACCGCTACCAGCTGTTCCGACCACTTGCCAAGGAACCAGTTCAAGGTCTGTTCGAAGCCGGCTTCGAAGGCGGTCGTAGGCTCCCAGCCGAGGACCTCTTTCGCGCGCTGGCGGGAGACAACGCGGCCCTTGTAGTCGCCCCCGCGGGCCTCGGTTCGGACGATGCCGGCGCTGGTTGGGACGGAGGCATTGACCGCCTCTGCCAGTTCGATGATGGCGACTTCGCGCGGGCCTTCGAGGTTGAAGGTTCCGGTCGCGCCACGTTCGATGACGCGCACGTGTGCGTCCGCCATGTCTTCGACGTAGATGAAGTTGCGGTACTGCAGCCCGTCGCCCGCAATAGTCAGCGGCTCACCCTTGAGCGCCTTCTTGATGAAGATGGGCATGACGAGCTCTTCCCGCATGCGTGGGCCGTAAGGAATGCCGTAGCGAAGCACCGTCACGGGGAAGTTGTAGAGCTTCCCGTACGAGTGGGCGAGCATCTCGCTCGCAATCTTCTCCGCCATGTAGAGGTGGCTGACGCCCTCGGGGTTCAGCGGTGTCGACTCGTCGACTTCGCTGTCCGTCGTCGCCTCGTACACCCAGACCGTCGAAGCGAGGATGAAGTGCATATTGCCCGCCATGCGAGCGGCTTCGAGGATCGTGGCTGTGCCCATCACATTCAGGTCGACTGACTCACCCGGCGCCCGGGCAACGTCGTTCACATTCGCCATGGCGGCGAGATGGAACACGGCGTCGCAGCCGGTAAGCGCACCTTCGACCTGCGACAGGCGCGTGATGTCGCACGGCTGCCACGCGACATCGGACCGATGCGGTGGTGTGCCATCGAGGACGCGGACCGTGTGGCCCGCCTCCACCAGGCGGTCGACGACGTGGCTCCCAATGAATCCTGATCCACCAGTTACCGCGATGTTCATGCGTTCACTCCTGCAGGGATGAGTTGCGCGATCGATTCGATCACGTAACGGGCGTCGTCCGGGGTCATTCGGGCACTAACCGGCGGGCAGATCTGGCGCGAGCAGACGTAGTCCGCGCCGGGATAGGTGCCGTTCGTAAACTGCTCGAAGATGGGCTGCGCGTGTAGCGGAAGTTCGTACACTTCGCCACTCAGCCCGACTTCGAATTTTTCCCGCATATCTTGCTTGAGCGCCTTGCGGTCCACTCCGTCGGGCAGGTACGCGACGAACTTGTAGAAGTTGCTCTCGCCGGTCTTCTGGGCCGTGGGAAGGGTGAGAACGCCGGTGCGCTTTGCCGTCTCTTCGTACGCTGCGGCGACTTCACGGCGGCGAGCGATGAATTCGTCGAGCCGTTTGAGCTGGACGATGCCGATAGCCGCGTGGACTTCGCTGAGCCGCCAGTTCGCGCCAAGCCGCGTGTGGAAGTTACTCGTGAAGCCGGCCTTGCCCTGGTCGCGGTAGATGCGCGCCTCTTCGGCGATACGTTCGTCGTCGGTGACGATCATGCCGCCCTCGCCAGACGTCATGACTTTCGTGGGATAGAACGAATACGTGGAGGCGACGCCCCAATCGGAGGCATCCCGGCCATCGAGCGTGGCGCCGTGAGCGTGGGCGGCGTCGCACATGAGGAAGATGCCGCGCTTCTTGCATTCCGCTTCCAGGCGCGGAAGTTCTGGTGTGACGATCCCGCCGATGTGGACGATGCATACGCCCGCCGTCTTTTCGGTCACGCGGGCGAGGACATCGTCCACGCTGACGGCGAGCGTTTCGCGATCAGTATCGGCGAGCACGGGGGTTGCTCCGGCGTGGGCCACCGCGGCGGCCGTTGCAAAGAACGTGTTGTCCGGGACGATGACCTCTTTGCCTTCAACGCCCAATGTGCGGAGGACGATTTCGATGGCACTCGTGCCGCTGCTGACTGCGACGGCATATTTTCGGCCACAGCGCGCGGCGAACGATTCTTCGAGCGCCTGACCATGCTTGCCCAGCGTCAGTTGGCCGCTGCGTAAGCTCGATTCGATGAGCGAAAGCGCTTCCTTGATGTCGTCGTCGCTGAAGACGATGGAAGCTGCAGGGACTCGCATGAACACCCCTTAGACCGAAATAGGCACGGCACAGGAACACGTGGGCGCTGCACCATCCCGCGGTGCATCCTCTAACCGTGTACGCAACACTTCCGCAATAGATCCTGAACAAACGGTGAAGTCCGTAAATTCACTGGCGGGCGGCTGAACCGGTCTGTGCATTAGTTCACTCAAGTGAGTAAGGGAAGTTTCACCCGAGCGACCGTGCCGCCGCCTTCGTGCTGACAGAATTCGAGCTCGTCGCCGTGCAGCCCGACGATGCGCGCCGCTATGGCCAATCCGAGGCCCCTTCCGGCGTGTGATAGAGTCCTCTCCATGTCCATTCGCACGGTCATCGAGCGCGGTCCGAAGGGGAAGAGAGCCGTCGCCTTCGCCATCGACTGGCCGGGCTGGAGTCGAGGTGCGAAGACGCCCGACGCCGCGATTGAGACGCTGGCGGCGTACAGCGTGCGGTACCGCCCGGTCACACGACTCGCGGGGCTCGAATCGGAATTCGACGCGGCTGGCGCGCTGGATGTCATCGAAGACTGCGTCGGGGTCGGGTCGACCGATTTTTGGGGCATCTCATTCGCCGCATCCTCCTCCGAGCAAGGGCCGATGCCGCCGGACGAGTTCGAACGCAAACTTGCTTTACTCGAGGCGGCATGGCGTTTCCTCGACGACGTGGCCGCACGTGTTTCGCCGGCGATGCGTCCGGGACCCCGTGGTGGCGGTCGTGACCGTGACGAGATCGTCCAGCACATCTTCCGCACCGAGGCGGGCCAGTTCGCCAGGAAGGTCGGCGTGCTCACTCCATCGGATGCCATGCTCGCGCCCGAACGGCTGCGTGCCCACCGGCAACAATTTCTCGCGGGACTGCGCGACTATAACGCGGAGGGCCGGAAGGCCGGCAGAAGCTGGACGGTCCCGTTCCTTCTCCGGCACACTGCCTTTCACACGCTCGACCACGCATGGGAGATGGAGGATAAGGACCTCTCCACACCGTGACTCATTTTAGGTGAGCAAGGGCAGCGTTACACGAGCGATCGTCCCTCCACCCTCGTGCTCGCAGAAATCCAATTCTCCTCCGTGCAGCCCGACGATGCGGGCGGCGATGGCCAGCCCGAGGCCGCTGCCACCGGGGAACATGCGCCGCGCCTGGTTGCTGCGATAAAAGCGCTCGGTCACGCGCGCGAGATCGTCAGTCGAAAGGCCGATGCCGGTGTCGCGGATCTCGATGACGGCGTCGTTGGTCTCGCTGCGGCCCGCGACGACCTCCACGGACCCGCCTTCGGGCGTGTAGTGGCAGGCGTTCTCGATCAGGCTGAGAAAGAGGTCGTGCAGTTGGTGGGAGTCGCCCGCTACTTCGATCCCCGCAGCAATGTCAGCCGTCACAGTAAGCGTCGGCGCGGCCATCCGCGCTTCGCTGGTCAACCGTGCCAACAGGTCGCTGAGGTCGAGGACCTCCCAGGACGAGCCCGGGGCGGTCTCGTGTTCGCGGGCGAGTAGCAGCAGGCCGTTGACGGTTCGGGCCATTGTGCTTAGTGAGGCCCGCGCCTGCGCAACGACTTCCATCCGCTCCTTCCCGTACACGCCCTGCTCAAGCTGCTCGATGTCGCCTTGCAGGACTGCGAGTGGGGTGCGCAGCACGTGCGACGAATCGGCGAAGAACGCTCGTTCGCGCGAAAGCACCTCCCGTTGGCGTTGGACAAGGCTGGCAAACGCCTCGCGGAGTTCCCGAGCCTCCTGGCTTCCCTCGCGCGAAGCCGGGATGCCCAGTTCGAACCCGGAGGCAGACGTTGCGTGGACCACCTCAGTGAGCTCCTTCAGCGGCCTGGCCTCCCGAACCGAGAGCCAGACGGTCCCGACGACGGCGATCGTGAGACCGATAACGCCCGCGACGATCACGATGATCGCGAGGCTCGTCACCGCCTCATCGACTTCCGGGATTGGGCTGGCAACAACGACGTATTCGGTGAGCTGGCCATTTCGAATCAATGGGTAGCGGATAACGCGCAGCCGCGCGCTGCCAGCCTTCACGGTGTGGAAGGTGGTCGAGCTATCGAGCTTTCCGCGCAGGCCGTTTCCAGTGGTGTTCTTGAACGCGGATGTCGTGTTCGATGAAGCGATCTCCATGACGCCCTTGGAATTGAAGAGGGAGATGAACTCTGCCGCCGACGAAAGCTGGTCTACGATTTCCAGGCGAGCCTTGGGATCGTCCGCACCAGGCGCCGAAAGGCGGGCATCGACGGTCTGTGCCGCGCCCTCCATGGCATCATCGATGGATGTCTGGAAGGTCCGCTGCGCGTAATAGAGGGTCACGAGCACGACCGCCGAAAACGTCAGGACGAACAGCAGCACGAAGGAAACGCTCAGGCGCGTCGCCAACCGCTGAGGGTACCTCATCGGAGGACGAAACCGATCCCGCGCACTGTTTGAATGAGCCGGCGGCCGCCGTTCGCCTCAAGTTTCTGGCGAAGGTTGGTGGCATGGGCATCGAGCAGGTTGTCATCGACCGACTCGTTCGCCGGCCAGAGGGAAGACATGAGGGTTTCGCGCGTGAACACGCGGTTCGGTTTCCGCGCCATGAGTTCGAGAAGCAAGAACTCTTTCGGCGTCAGCGGAATGACTTCCCCGTCGCGCAGCACCTGGTGCCCTTCGACATCGACCAGCAGGTCTTCATAAACGATGCGGGCGGGCGAAGCCGGACGGCGGCGGAGCACGGCTTCGATCCTGGCGGCAAGCTCCTCCATGGCGAACGGCTTGACGACGTAGTCATCGGCCCCCGCACGCAACCCTTCTACGCGGTCGCTTACGCCGTCGCGAGACGTGAGCATAATCACCGGCACTTCAGCGATCTCCTGCAGCTCATAG
>DATNET010000199.1:0-2176 GCA_035606745.1 Tepidiformaceae bacterium | reverse complement strand
AGCGTCTCTTTGGCAGCGAATGCCGAAGCGCCGCTCGCGGCGTGCACCGCCCGCTCCTGGCCATCGACATTCGTCCACAACCAGAGCTGGTCGCCATTGAAAATGACCCCCGAATCTTCCGACTGGGTCCGCGTATGAGCGGCGTCGCGTGACCACGTCTCAGACTTCGAATCGAGCCCTCCCTTCAGCGCGCTGGTCGTGGCGACCAGGTGGTAGCTCGTCTGGGCGGCCGAGGTGTTGGCCGCTGCACTTGCCTTGCTGAAGATCTGTTCCGCATTCACGGATGCCGTGCCGCCTCCCAGCAAGCCAGGCCCCAACAGCAGCGCCAAGACGATTGCGGCGGCCGCGGCTGCCACGAACACCGGGCGGCGAACCGCCGCCCATCGAGGCTCGCGGCCGGCAGGTTCGAGCACAGGAGTGAACTTGAGAGTTGGAATGGGCACCTGGTAGAGCGCCAGCAGGCCCTGTTCGAGCTCGCCGACGGCAGGTTCCTGCTCCTGCGCACCGTCCCCGTTGGTCGGGTTGCGATGGAACCTAATCAATGTACTGCTCCTTCAATGCCTCAATCAGGCGTGACAGTTGTTTCTTGACCGCGGCTTCGCTCTTCCCGACGACGGCCGCGATCTCCCTGGATGAAAGCCCGGCCGCGTATCGCAGGGCGAGCAGTTCTTGCTTCTCCGGGTCGAGTTTGGCGACCTCGGCGTGGAGCGTTCGTACCCGCTCGCCTTGAATGGCCGCGGCCTCGGGCGAGGCGTGTGGCGCCTCCTGCAACGCGCTTGGAAGCTCGTCGATCGGCAGCGTCGGCCGGCGCCGGCGGCTTACGTCCGTGGAAAGGTTTCGGGCAATCCGAAACAGCCACGGTGCAAACCCCGCGCGTCCAGCGCGGTAACGTCTGATCGCTCGAAATGCGTTGAGAAACACCTGTTGGGTGAGGTCGGCCGCCTCTTCGGGTGACCCGGTCCGCGCTGCCATAAACCGATAGACCGGGCCAAGGTAACGCTCATAAAGCGCGGCGAACGCCTCCGCATCGCCCGCTGCGGCGAGCGCGACGGTGTCGAGCTCGCCGGGAATAGTGGCGACAACGAACGGCGCTAAGCGGCCGCCGTCCCGTTGGTCGAGCATGGGCATCTCCTGTGGTCGAAGTTCCCGGAGAAATCGCGATCTCTACATTGAAGAACGCACGACCACGAAAACGGAGACACTGCCAGTGAATTTTGCGCGCGGGCACCGGTGAGACGCGGACCAGAGCACGCAACCAACGCCACCCTGGGTCACGGCGCAACCCACTTCGGTCCCACCCAGGCCGCACCCTTCTCGACCATCCATTTCAACCGCACCAGGAAGTCGGCCCAACCGCCATAGTACCCACCCTGCGACGCGGCCTCGGCGCCGAAGCCGCTATGGACCAGTGTGATCCGCGTGGCGCCGTGGGAACCTTCTAGCTCCCACGTGACAACGGTTCCTTCGATTGCCGGGTCGGCCCAGCTATACGTGAGCCGTTTGTCGGGCTCCAGGTCGACGATGGCGAGCGGGCGCCCCCACCCTTCGGGCCAGCCGAGGTCGTAACGCCCGCCAACGGCCGGCTCGACGGTGGCGTTGTCAGCCATCATCCAGCGGCTCAGCTGGTCCGGCTCCGTGAGCGCCCGATACACCACCTCCGGGCTGACTGCGGCCGTGATGTCGAGCCGGACCTCGCCCCCGAACTCCAGCGCGAAGTCCGCCCGCCACGCCACCACGCCCTCCTCCACGTAGCTACGAAGGTTCTGCAGCGCCAGGCACCAGAAGTCCGAAAAATCGGCCCCCTCCGGCGCTGTCTCGACCGTGACGCAGGTAGTCCCGTCCGCTTCATCAAGCTGTATGCGCACCGTCGCGGGGATCCCACGCGGCGCCCAGGCGAACGCCACGCTCCGGCCAGCCTCCCAGCCACGCACGTCGTGATGTCCCTCATCGCGCTCGGGGTTCCCGGGCGTGTGTCGGCCCCAGAAGTCGAACCGCTCCGCGCCGAGGTCTACGTCCGCGTGCTCGGCGAACCACGCTTCCAACTCCGAGTTGGAGACGAGTGCACGAAACACGCGCTCCCGGTTCGCCGCAATGTCGATGCTGATCGTTGTCGTCGTTGTCGTCGTTGTCGCTGTGTCCGTCACCGTTGGTCTCCCTTCGTTTCGTCACCGCTGGG
>DATNET010000169.1:0-10303 GCA_035606745.1 Tepidiformaceae bacterium | reverse complement strand
CTGCGGCGATCAACGGCAACACCGGCGTGTCGCTCAGTGCCGACGACGATGGCGGGTACTTTCGCGCCCATGCCAAAGCCTATTACGCCGCTGGCCCAATGCTGCTCGAGGGCCGTTAGCGACTAATGTTGTTCACCAATTAGCGCCCCGATTTGAACTGTCCCCGACATACCAAATAGGCCAAGATAGCATCACATGAACGAGAACCCTCCGCCAAACGCTACAACACTCCGGGAGCTCCTGATTGAGATGGCCGAGCTCTTCGAGGAGGTTGTCGCAACACTTGAGGCTAGCGCGGCTGGGTCAGGCTCGGCCGAAGCCGACGCCGCGCTCCGTGAAGCGGAGGAGCGCCTGGCTGGCCTTCGAGAGCGCCTGATGCAACAGCGCGGACCCGCTGCCTAGGAGCCTTACTCAGTGGAGGGACGGTGGGCAGTCGCTCGGTGACCCCCACAGCACTCTTTGCTATGAGGGCCGCTGCACGGGCTGAAACGGATGTAGCCGTGACATTCGGCTGCCGCGTGTCGCGACGCATTCGCCGTGCGCAAAGACCGTCCGGGCGATGTGAAAAACGTCTTCGTCAGCCAGGATTGAACCGCCGCACCAAAGGCAAGGCTGAGGCAGGCACCGTGACCCAGACGGTATCGGGCGGCACATGCTTGTGGTGGTCATCCCTGGCTCCTTCAAAACGTCGTTATACGAATCGTCTGAGGCCATGGTTGACGCTTCGTCGAGCCGGAGTTTCGCCCCGATCAACGAGGTCTGTGTTGGCATGTTCGTTACGCTGGGGGCAGATATATCAACGGCAACACGCACATAACGACAGATAGTAACATTCGCGTTGCAAAGAGTTTACGTTGTGGTAGGGAAATCCCTGTTTCGGGTGAGCGCGAGTGTGGCCACAATGGCACCGCATTTGGGAGGTGCAACATGATCGATGTGTGTGGCACGCCGTGCCTATAGCGATAGGAATGCGCGGCCCCTCGTCTCAGAGCGCAAACCGAATATCGCTGAGCAATCATCGCCGGTTGTTCGCGACGAGCACTGTAATTAGCCCTGGAGCGACCGTATGAGGCCGCCACGCGCAGTGTGGGTTGGGGGAGCACGTTTCTTTCCCGGCTCCGGTTGCGTGGTCTTCGAGGACGAAGCGATTGTGGAGCTGACCGTGCGTGAAGAAGAGCTCTTCGAGCTGTTGCTGCGAGCGCCCCGGGTGACCCGGCCATGGGGCACGCTCTGCGAAGAGATGGCGATGTCGGAAGATTCGATCAAGCAACTGGCCTCGGGCATCCGTGCGAAGCTTGGCCCCACCGCCATCCTGGCACACAAGGGGCTTGGCTACCGGATCAACCCCAAGGGTGTTGTGAGGGTGGGTTCGCTGCAGGTCGTGACTCGTCCGGCGATTCCGTGGAAGGCAGCGAAGGGCGTCGGGGCGTGACCGCCGCCTGACCTGACGGCGCATCGTCCCTTCGAAACCACGCTGGCGTGAGGACCGACCCGGAGGCTTTTTGGTCCGCCGGCCGGGCCGCACATTCTGCACTTCTGAGCGCAGACGAAGCGGGTAGCACAAGTCCTCAACCTTCGACCGACCGTACTCCCGTAGCGTGCTCGCTGAACCTTCTTCGGAGCACGATACATGATCCAGTCGAGCCTTTCGCCTGTAGCTAACATCTCGGTAAAAGGCGACGTCGTCAGTCGCACGGTTGGCGACGACATGATCCTGCTCGACCTGGAGTCGGGGACGTACTACACGCTTAATAGCGTGGGAGCGGTGATCTGGAACGAGCTCGAACGCGGTGCTGCGCGCGATGGTGGCCTGGACGCCGTCGCTGCGGCCGTGGTCGCCGAGTTCGAAGTTGAGGACGAAACGGCCCGTGCAGACGTTTCGGCGCTGTTGGATGACCTTGAATCCCACGGCCTGGTTGTCGTTGGATGAACCCCAGAATCGGCCGAGCGGCGGACACGCTTCGGGCGTCGTGGTACCTGCTGCGATTGCACTGGCTCTTCCGGGCCGGCGGCCAGAGGGCGGTCGCGCGCGTGACCGCCGATGCCATGCGAGTCGAACCTTCATCGCAGGACCTGGTTGACCGGCGGGGGATCGATGCATGGCATGCCGGGCGGGCAGTTTGGCGGGCAAAGAGGCTCTTCCCGATGCGTTCGACGTGCCTGCAGACTGCCCTTGCGACGCAGATGTTGTTCGCTTCAAAAGGGCTTCGCGCGGCTGTGCGAGTCGGGGTCGCGGAGGTTGGGGCGGACGCCCACGCCTGGGCTGAAATCGGCGATTTTGTGCTGGACGACCAGCGGCTGAGCAACAATTTCAAGGCATTCGATGCGCCCGTCGCGGCCAGCGAGAAGGCGCGCGTATGAGCGGGATCATGGCGATCGTTGCCCTCGATGGACGGCCTGTGGCCGTGGAATTGGCGCGGGCGCAGCTCGGCGCGATTGCCCATCGAGGTGAATGGGAACCGCGGCTCTGGGAGGGAGAAGGGGTGGCGCTCGGCCACGTCAATCTGCCGCGTACACCCGAGGCGGAGCGCGAATTTCTGCCCGGGAGTGACGCGACGGGGCGTTACTGGATCATCTGGGACGGGCGGTTGGACAACCGCCACGAACTGGCTGGCCAGCTGGGCCTGGACAGCTCTCAGGAATCCGCGATGACCGACCCCGACTACGTGCTGGCGGCGTACCAGCGCTGGGATGCCGAGTGCGTCCACAAGCTGTTGGGCGACTGGGCCATCGTCATCTGGGATTCGCGCGAGCGGAAGCTGTTTTGCGCGAAGGACCCGCTCGGCTGGCGGCAGCTCTACTACGCCGAGCGCGACGGCCTGGTGGCAGTTGGGTCGGAGCCGCAGCAGTTGTTTGCGGGCGGGTTCATGGCGAAGGAAGTGAACAACGAGTACGTGCTGCGCTTCCTCGGCGACGCACTCCAGGAGCCTGGGGAGACGTGCTACGCGGGCGTCATGGAGCTCGACGGCGGGTCCAGCATTACCGTGGCGAACGGCCGCATAACGCGCGCGGCGTTCTGGAAATATCCGAAGGTCACGAAACGGCCCTACAAACGGCCCCAGGAGTACGTCGAAGAGTTCACGCAGCTGTTCGATGTCGCGGTGACAGCGCGGCTGCGGGCAAACCGGCCGGTCGGCGTGTTTCTCAGCGGCGGCATCGATTCCTCATACATAACGGCCATTGCCGCGAAGAAATACCCAGAACTGTTGACGATTTCTGCGCACGCGCCCGGCACGCAGTGGATGGACGAACGCGAGCACGCGGGTCTGGTGGCGCAGCACTGCGGGGTCCGTAACGTCCAGGTAGATATCAGCGATTGCTGGTCACTCAGCAGCCGCTGGCTCCCGGACGAATCCTTCGATCAGGCGGACCAGCCTCCGCAGGGCGCCACTCACGTTCGGCTGGCAGTGGCCACCCGCGTAAATGGCTTAGGCGTTGTCTTGGGTGGCGAGGGCGCCGACGAGTGGATGACAGGAAATCCTTCTGTGGGGGACTCTCTCGCGGCCCGGAATCTCTGGCAAGCAGTAAAGCTCGCCCGGAGGCGAGAGCGCCCCGTGCGCGCCTTTGTCCGCGGCGCGTATCAGGGACTCACGCCGCTTGGTGTGCGCCGCTCGATACGGCGCCTCCGCGGAAGGGGCGACTCCTTTTCGCCGTTCGTTGCGGCCCACAGCAATTGGGAGAGCCTGGCGAACACCGAAACTCCCGCAGCCTGGCAGTCTGCCGCCAATGCCGCGCTCGAATGGCGCGGCTATCGGGAGAGCGCCGGCGCTGTGATTGGCTGGCGCGACCGTAACGCGTTTGCGCCAAATCGCGTCGACCTGCGTACGCCGTTTAACGACCTCCGCATCGTCGAGTTGATGGCATCCACTCCCCACTGGATCAAACAGTTTCGCGGGAGGAGAAAAGACCTACTTCGGGAAGCGGAGTACCCGGTACTCCCGCAGTCCATCCCCGACCGGTCGGACTTCGGCCTGTATGTCGAGCTCATGGGGCATGGCGTGGCAGACGGGGAGCCCGGCCGTGTCGAGGCCGCGATCGGGGCCCTCTACAGATTCAGCGACATAAACGCAATGCTCATTGAACGAGAAGTCCGCCAATGGGCCTTCGAGGGCCATCGGTGGTGGGAGCCGAACTGGCACGCGATCACGGCGGGGCTTTGGCTCGCAAATTCGGGTGTTCGGCATTCGGGTTCGCCGATTGAGGCGCCGGTGCCTGATGACACAAATCAGAAAAGAGAGGGGGTGATGAGCAGATGAAGAAGACCTACGAGACCCCCCGGTTGTCGACCCACGGCGACATCCGCGCGATGACGCAGGGGCAAACGGCGTTCGAGTTTACCGAAGGACTCTTCCAAAAGAAGCCGGACCCCACGTCGTAATGGCGACCTGATGAAATCCGAACATCCGGGCGGCATGGAGCGTCAGTTCCATGCCGCCCGAACAGAACAAAGCAGCGTTGAATGACAGACACTCCTGCGACACTCACCGCATTGGGCCACCCGCCCGGCATCCCGCGCTTGCTGCCGGGGGACACGTGGGCGCAGGTGAGCGAGGCCGTACTACACGAGGCGTGCTGCTTCCCAGCGCCGGGCGAATTGCTCCGCCAGGCTGGTGATCTGGCTGAAGGCAGCCCTCGTTTTTGCACATTCGAGAGCCCCAAAGGCGTGCAGCTTCTGGTTCGCGGCATAGGCCGCTTTTGGGTTGACCCCTCCGGGGTCGACATCCGCTACCAGCTGGAAGACGGCTGCCCGGAACAGGACGCTATGCACGTGCTGACCGGTCCGGTAATCGGAATGGCGATGCAGCTTGCGGGGAAGGTCGTTCTGCACGCTAGCGGTTTCGTTTTCGGCGGACTTGCCGTAGCGATGTCCGCGCCGAGTGGGATGGGAAAGTCAACGCTTTGTGCCGCCTTTGGGCGTGCAGGCTACCGGCTTATGGCTGACGACATGCTCGTCCTCGACGCTGGACCCGATCGGCTCGTCGCACGCTCCTACGTTCCGCAAATAAAGCTCTGGGACGATAGCGTTGGGGCTTTCGGGGAAGCCGCGGATGGCTTTGTCCCGGTGCTTTCCTGGATCGAGAAACGAAAGGTACTGGTCAACGACCGGTGGGGCACGGTCGCCAACGGCGCGTTTCCCCTTGGTGCGGTCTACATGCTCCGCCCAAGCTCTTCGCCTGAGACCACCCTAGCGATAACAGCGTTGGCGCCCGCGCAGGCTGTGTTGCACGTGTTGGCCGGAATGTACATGCCCGAGACGCTTCGCGGCGCGCGTTCGGTGGCCGCGCTTGATGCCGCAACCCGCATTGCCAACTCCGTCCCCGTGCGCGTCGTCTCGTACTACCGCTCGTTCGAGAACCTGCCCGCCATCCGCGACGCGATCGTGCGCGATGCGGAAGGGATCGCGTGCCGCGGTGAGTGACGCGATGATCGAGGTCGAGGGGCTGCGGAAGGCGTTTTCGCGGTCCGGGCCGTTGACGCGGATTCGCAATCGCCACGTTGCGCCTCCCGTCGAAGTGCTGCGCGGTGTCGACTTCGACGTTCACGAAGCGGACATGGTGGCGTTGCTCGGGGCGAACGGCGCAGGCAAGACGACGATCATGAAGACCATCGCCACGCTCCTGCTCCCCGACGCGGGCACGGTCCGGGTGCTCGGCCGCGATTCGGCGAAGCAGGGCAAGGCCGTGCGTTCGGCGGTTGGCTACGTGATGGCGGATGAGCGCAGCTTTCACTGGCGGCTGAACGCGGTCGATAACCTCGATTTCTTCGCGCGGCTCGACGGCATCCCCGGTAGCGAACGGCGTGCACGTATCAATATGCTGCTCGACCGCCTCGACCTGCTGTCCGCTGGCGACCGCGTCTTCGGGCAATTTTCGACCGGCATGAAACAACGGCTCGCCGTGGCACGCGCGATCCTCAAACGGCCTCGGGTCCTGCTCATGGACGAGCCAACGCGCAGCATCGACGGCGCGCATGCGGCCGACGTGTGGCGGCTCGTGCGCGAAGAGATGGAGGAAGTGGGCGGATGCCTGGTCGTGGTCACACACCAGATTCAAGAAGCCCTCTCTCTCTGCACTCGGGCGCTGGTCATCGCCGATGGCCAGGTCGTGCTCAATACGTCGACGCGCAAGATGGAGCGCTACGCCGCCGACCTCGACGGGTTTACGGTGTCAGTGCGCGGCCTGGGGAGCACCGGGCTCTCAGAGCTGCGGTGCGTGCCCGGGGTCAAGGACGTGCGCGTCGCATCCCAGGTGGCCGGCGAACAATTCCTTGAAGTCTGGACACGGGACGGCGATTTGCCGCTGGCGGGATTCATCGGTGCGGTGACGTCTCTAGGCGCGACCGTTTGCTCGCTACAGCGGGCGACACCACTCCAGGGAGTCGTGGAACGCGCACTCGCCGGGACGGAGGAGCAGCCCGCATGATGATGGCGACGAGGGCATTCCTCACACGTGATCTTCGGGTCGCATGGAGCTATCGGTTCAGCTTCTTCTTTCAAAACGCGAGCCTGTTCTTCAGTGTGCTGAGCCTGAAGTTCGTGTCAGACCTGCTTGGCCAGTCGCAGCCCGATTCGCTGACGAAATACGGCGGTGATTACTTCTCGTTCGTGCTCGTGGGCATGGCGATTACGCTCATGGCGTACCCGGTGACGAAGAGCTTCGCCGGTGGCGTGCGCGCGAACCAGGTGACGGGCACGTTCGAAGCGATGCTTACGACCCGGACATCGGGCGTCTCGGTCGTGATGAACGCCGCGCTATATCCGATCATCGTGGCGTTCGTGGAGCTCGTGCTCATCCTGCTGATTGGTGGCATCGCGCTCGGGGCGGCGTTCAGCTTTGCGCATGTGGCGCTCGTCCTGCTGGTGGTTGCGATGACCATGGCGGTGCTCGTAGGCATCGGCCTGCTCTCGGCCGCATTCGCCATTGCGTTCAAGCAAAATGAACCGCTGACCTCGGCGTTTCTTGCGGCGTCGTTGCTGGTGAGCGGGATCATGTATCCCACTTCGGTGCTCCCCGGCTGGTTGGGCCACATCGCACCGCTACTGCCGCTCACTCATTCGGCTGAGCTGTCGCGGATGCTGATGCTGCACGGGGCGACGTTGGGCCAGGTTGGCGGGCACTTCGCTGCCCTTGGGGCGTTTTGTCTGCTCCTGCCTGTTGGCCTCTTCACTCTGAATTACGCGATCAACTGGGCGCGCCGCACGGGCTCGCTTTCAGAGTACTAGGGGGCTCATTTTTGACCACAACTATTTCGCTCCCGGCGATGCTCAGAATGGCTGTACGTGGCGCAACGCCACATTGTGAGGGACGGACTGAGGCTGTGTTGCGCGCGTGCGACGACGTTCCCGGACTGACGCGCCTGGCGGTCGAACATAAGGTGGCACCGTGGCTGTCGTCCGTAATCGCCTCGAACCGAGAGCTGGCGGCGGCTCCGAGATTCGAAGCTATCCGCCAAGCGGGGACGGCGCAGATGATGCAGTCGCTGGGGCTGTTCGCCGAGCTGAGTCAGCTTGTCAGGCTGCTCAACGCCAGGGACATTCAGTTGGTCGTCTTGAAGGGTCCGGTCATCGCAGAAGAGTATTACCCCGACGCTGCGCTCCGTCCCTACGGCGACCTCGACCTCCTGATTCGCGAAGGCGACCTTCTCGCGGTGTCGGAGATGCTGGTGGCTCGTGGCTATAGGGAAAAGAATGGCGACGACCACGAAGAGGGCCACCGCCTTCACGCCTGTCACGGCATCTTCCAGCGCATCTTCATCCATCCGGAGAGCGGGGCCGTGGTGGAGTTGCACTGTGACCATCTGCAGATCGGGCTCGAACCGGTGAGCATGGATGACATTTGGTCGGGTTCGACTGAGGTGAGAATTGGCGCCGGGGTCGCGCGGGCACTCGAGCCGCACGACCTCTTCGTGCAGCTGTGTATTCACCTTCAGCGGCACGGGTTCAGTCGTCTCATTTGGTTTAAAGACCTGGACCTCATGATTCGACGCGGAGTGCTTGACTGGCGGACCGTCGAAGAAAGGGCGAGGCAGCAGGGGTGTCGCGATAGTGTTGCGTACACGCTCTGGCTCGTGGAGCGCATGCTGGGGACGCCGCTCCCCGCTCCGGCCCAGATCCTCGTCCGCCGCCAACCATGGGTTTCGAAAACGGTCGACCATGTGCTGTGGCCACCGAAGAACGTCCTCGGGTTGGTGCCCCAGCGGCAATGGAGACTGCGGCGATTAGTCCAGTTCGCACCGGAGTCGGGGATCCTTCGAGGCGGTCTGCCGTCGCTGCTTACGACAGGTCGCCGGGCCGACAAGCTCAGGGTGATGGGCGCGGCTGTGCAGGGGCGAGGCCGCGGCTAGAGCAGATGGCAGCCTGACGGTGACATCCATCCAAACCTTATTGGTGGAAGTTCGGCTCGCGTTTCTCCATGAAGGCGCGGGCTGCTTCAGCGCGGCTCTCCGTCCGTCCAGCCTGGCCGAACACTTCGTCTTCTGCCTGCAGGACTGAACGCATGTTGTCGTTGGCAGCGTTGCTGTAGATGAGCTGCTTTGCCCACTTCACCTGTTGGCTGGGGTTGAACGCGATTTCGTCTGCGAGGGCAACTGCGTCGTCGAGCAGACTATCGTGCGGTACCACGCGATTGACCAACCCCATCCGACCAGCTTCGTTGGCGTCGACGATGCGTCCGGTGAGAGTCAGTTCGTTCGCGAAGCCGATGCCGACGATCTGGGGGAGGAGGTACGTCGAGGCGAGTTCGGGCGTGAGGCCGATGCGCACGAAACGCATTGATAGACGAGCGCGGTCGGAAGCGAGCCGAATGTCGCAGCAGAGGGTGAGCGTGAGCCCGACGCCGATCGCCGGTCCGTTAATCGCGGCGATGAGCGGTTTCGAACGTTGCAGGAAGTACGGCAGACCTTCGCCCTGGCGGCGCACTGCACGCGCGCCGTTCGCTGGACGGGAACCCGAGAGGTCGGCGCCGGAGCAAAAGCCTCGGCCCGCGCCCGTGATGACGATCGCGCCGACATCGGAATCGTCGTTACATTCCTCGATGTAGTCATGCAACCGTCCAGCCATCTCCGCGGACCACGCGTTGAGGCGCTCGGGCCGATTCAGGGTGAGGACGGCGACGCGGCCCCGGCGCTCCTGAAGGACTTGTGGGGCGGTGGCGACTTCTGCCATTTCGCTGCTGTTCCTTTCGTCGTGGGCGGGGCCGCCAGGACGATGGAAGCTCGGCGGCCACGCGTGCGTAGCTGATACGCGGCAGTTTGCGCTCACCATGATGGTTGTCAAGCCGTGGGACCCCGCAGCAGCTGGTGTGGTTGTGGCGGCCTTACAATGCGGCTATGTCGATGCTTTCCTCCCCGGCGGTCGTCGCGCTCTTCACCGCCCCGCGCGCCGGCGCGGAAATGGAGTCTCATACATCGATCTACGTGGTTGCCGGAGTTGGCATCCCGGGAGACCGCTACGCCACGCGCCTCGGGCACTGGAGCGACCCGCGCTGGAAGGACCAGGAGCTCTCGCTTGTGGGCGTAGAGCTGCTCGCGGAACTGGGCCTGCAGCACAGTGCGTTGCGCCGCAACATCGTCACCCGGGGTATTGACCTGCTGGACCTCATTGGGCTGGAGTTCACCATCGGCACCGCACGGCTTGTCGGTAAACGCCAGTGTTCACCATGCAACTACATCGAAGGGCTCACACGGCCCGGGCTCTTCGGCGAACTCAGAGGCCGAGGCGGGCTTCGCGCAGCAATCCTCAATGATGGTCACATCAGGGTCGGGGATGAGCTTCACATCGTTGGCGTTGCTGAGCCGTGACGGGCAGCTCCGCGGTCAGCTGAGGCTTCACCTGGCGGGCTAGGCGCTGCGTTCGAGATCAGGGTGCTTCGGCTTGCGGCGACGGAAGGTCCAGGTGACTTCTCCACTCGCGCTGCCATTGGTCATCCACAGGCCGTTGAGCTGTTCTTTGACGTCGCCGATCGCGAGCGACTGCTCATCGACGCGGGCGCTTAACTCAGTCGAGAGAAGGACGAGCCTGGCAATTTGCGGGTCGTGCGGTGGTTCATTCACCCTCGGAATATCGACTGCCGTCGAAGCGCCCGACAGGGGCAGCGTTTGACAGGGACGTCTCTGACAGCGGCCTGAATTTTCGCGGGGACACCAAAAAGGCGACAACAACGCGCCCCGCGTTATCGTCGCCTTCAGATTCAAAAAGTTGGTGCTGAGGGGCGGACTTGAACCGCCGACACCCGCATTTTCAGTGCGGTGCTCTACCGGCTGAGCTACCTCAGCAGCCGAACTAACATCCTATGGATTCGATGCG
>DATNET010000151.1:0-2468 GCA_035606745.1 Tepidiformaceae bacterium | reverse complement strand
TCTCCGGGCCGTTCCTGGAGAAGCAGGTGCATGCGAGCGCCGACCACGCATCGCTCATTCGCCTCATCATTTATGGGGCGGCGCTGATCGTCGTCATGCGGCTGCGGCCGGAAGGTATTTTGCCGGAAGGTGCGTCGGTCCAGGGCGCTTCGGAGAGCGTGCGCCGGCTCCTGAGGCGAGCCCCTACGCCGGAAGACGCTGCGCCAAGCAGGCCACCGGCGGTGCCGCTAGCGCCCTCGACGCGTGCGCCGGGCAGCACGAACGGCATCGCCGAGCTCCCGGCCGTCGTGGAAGTGAAGGGCCTCGCAAAGCGGTTCGGCGGCATCCACGCCGTCGATGGATTGGACTTCCGTCTGCCGACCGGCAAGATCACTGGCCTCGTCGGGCCGAACGGCGCGGGCAAAACCACGGTCTTCAACCTCATAACGGGCGCCATCCGCCCGGATGCCGGCGTTGTGCTGCTCAATGGCGTGGACATTACCAATCTCGAACCGCATCGGGTCGCGCGCAAAGGCATGGTGCGATCGTTCCAGGATGTGCGGCTGTTGCCGCGGCTGAGCGTGCTGGACAACGTGTGCCTTGCCGTGCCGGATCAACCGGGCGAGCGGCTCGGCCCGCTCTTCTTTCGGCCAATGCTGAGCACCCGCGCCGAACGCCGCGTCAAGGAGAAGGCACGCGAGGCGCTGCGCTTCGTGGGCATGGAGCATCGTGTGAACGTGCCGGCGGGCTCTCTTGGATACGGCGAGCAGAAATTGGTCGCGCTGGCGCGCATGCTTGCGACCGAAGCGAGCGTGCTGTTGCTCGATGAGCCGGCCTCCGGGATCGACCGTGGCTGGCTCGAACCGATCCTCGACGTCGTCCTCCAGGCGAGGGACATGGGGAAGACTATCTGCCTGGTGGAACACAATCTCCACATCGTCGAGCGGCTGGCGGACTGGGTGTACTTCATGGAGGCAGGCGCCGTCACCGCCCAGGGCAGCATGGCGGACCTCGTAAAACAGCCTCGACTCGCGGAGGTTTACTTCGGCAATGCCTGAACCGACCGTCCAGGAACCGCCCAACCCCGCGGCTCCGCCCACCGCCGACGTCCTCAATGTCCGTGAGCTTACGGCCGGATACGCCCGCAAGTCCGTGGTCTTCGACGCGACCCTGCGGGTGGGTGCGGGGGAAATCGTGACGATGGTCGGCCACAACGGCGCCGGCAAGACGACCACGCTTCGTGCTATCTGTGGACTCAACAAGCCGTTTAGCGGCACGGTCGAATACAACGGACGGGACGTGTCCAATCAGACCTGTTCTCAGAAGGTCAAGCTGGGGATGTCGTTCATACCCGCGGAACGTTTCACGTTCGGCCAGCTCAGCGTCCAGGACAACCTGCTGCTTGGCAGCCTGCCCACGCGTTCCGCGGACCTGCGAGAACAGCTTCGGGAACGGGTGTACGAGATGTTTCCCGTGCTGCGTGGCCGCGCCGGCCAGATGGCTGCAACGATGCGCGGCGGCGAGCAGCGCATGCTCAGCCTCGGCATCGCGATTATGGCGGACCCCAGGCTGCTGCTGCTCGATGAGCCGTCGCTTGGGCTCGCGCCGGCTATCGTGCAGCGAATCATGGACCTCGTGCGCAGCCTTGCCACTGAGCACGGGCTCGCGGTACTCCTTGTCGAGCAGAACGTCGCCCAGGCGCTGCGCGTCGCCGACCGTGTCTATGTGATGCGTTCGGGGCGGATCATCCTCGAAGAATCGGCGGAAGACATGCGCAAACGTCCCCAGCTTTGGGACCTCTTCTAACACGCTTTCGCTGCCAGTGGCCTGAAACGGGCCAGATTGAGATAGGCAATGGACGGCCGACCGATCGACTTTCGCGTCCTCAACATCGCGCGCGGGGTGGCGGGCGCATACGCCATGCGTCTGCTTTGCGACCTGGGCGCGCAATGTTCGTGGTGGCGCTGGGACGATGCCCGGCCCGGTGACTGGCCCGACAGCGCTGGCTTTCGACAGCACTTTGAGCAAGGAGTGGAGTGCCTCGACCAGGACGCCTCGCTGGTCTCGCTGTTGCAACAGCTGCCAGGTACGGCCAGCAGCTTCGACCTGGTGGTTTCCGACTTCGCGGCTACGGAGGTGGCGGAGGGGAAGCTGTTTGAGTTGCTGCGGCCGCAGAACCCGGCGATCGTCGTGGCGAACGCGGACCACTTCGGGCGAACCGGGCCTTACGCAGAGTGGGCTGGCGACGAGCTGACCGACTATGCAATGGGCGGCTACTGGGCGCTCGCAGGCGACCCCGGAAAAGCACCTCTACGTGTGCCCGGCTACCAGGCGCAGTTCCACGCGGGTATGCACCTGGCGCTCGGCGCCATGGCGGCGCTGCGTCACGCGCGGCTGACCGGTGAGGGTCAGGAACTCGAAGTGACGGGCGTGGAGGCGATGCTCGGCGCCCACTGGAGTACGACGGTCGCGTGGACGCACGAGGGCCG
>DATNET010000143.1:0-2541 GCA_035606745.1 Tepidiformaceae bacterium | reverse complement strand
GCGGCGGCCGTTCCGGCAGCTCGGGCGGGCGGACTTCCACCCGCGCAGGGTTCGATGCTGCCGTGCCAAAACTCACCGACGCAGACTTCCTGCGAGCGCCGAACGGTGAAGGTTCGCCCCCGTCGCCCGAAGCCGCGGCAGCGGGCGCCGGCGACCGCTCATCGGGGCGCAATGGGCGGCCACAAAACCGTGGCGGACGACGAGACGAACCCCGCCCGGAACGGCATGACCGCCCCGATCGGCCTCGCGGAGAACGCCGTCACCGCGACGACGAACCGGCCATCACCGCCGACATTAACGCTCCCGAGGTCGATTTCGCCGCTCAAACGGTGGACGACATCCTCCGCATCCTCGAAATCGATGCCGAACTGTCGATCCGCGAGCCGCTGACCGCTGGCGATGGCCTCGGCGCGGTGCTTGCGGTCATCGATATCAAGGGCGAGGACCTCGGCGTGCTCATCGGGCGGCGTGGCGACACGCTGCTCTCGCTCCAATACCTCGTGAACCTCATCCTCGCGCGCCGTTTTCCGGGCAAAGGCGGCGTCACCATCGATGTTGAGCATTACCGCCATCGCCGCGAAGAGCAGGTGGTGTCGTTGGCGCAGCGCATGGCCGAGCGCGTGCGCGAGACCGGTTCGCCGATCACGCTGGAGCCGATGTCCGCCGCGGAGAGGCGGCTCGTGCATCTGCTCTTCGCCGACGACCCCGCCCTCGAAACCAACAGCATCGGCGAGGGCGAAAATCGGAAGGTCGTGATTAGCAGCCGCCGGTAGCACGGAAATGGGAGGGAGCAGCCACGAACATCGTCGTCGCGGGCAACGTCGCACTGGATAGACTGCCGGGAGGGAGCTGGGCCCCTGGCGGTCCCGCCCTCTACGCTGCCCGCATGGCGCGGGCGCTTGGCGCCTCCGTCCGGCTCATCACGGGGCTGCCCGAAGGCTACGACCGCTCGTTGTTCGAAGGAATTTGCCTCGACAGCCGCCCGGTAGCCGAGCCGTGCCGTTACGCGAACGTCTACGATGCCGCGGGCAATCGCCAGCAGCTTCTCCTGAACGCCGGCGAGCCGTTGACGCTCTCCGCGGGGCGATTTACTGGCGCGGATGCGTGCATGCTGGCGCCGGCCTACCACGAGTGCGACGGCCTTCCGGCGAAGCTACGAGTGAACGCGGTGAGCTTGCAGGGCCCGCTTCGATTGGCCGACGGCATGGGCCGGGTTGGCCCCCATCCAGACGCCATCGGCCAGGCGTCGCCGTTCGTCGCGCCGGGCATATTCGCCTTTTTCAGCGAAGAGGACACGGCCGATGCGAGCACGCTCGCGAGAGCCATCGCCTCGCGCGGCGCGACCGCAGTGGTCACGAAGGGTTATCGTGGCGCCGTGGTCTTCACCCGCGACTCCGAGTCCGCGCTCGAGGCGATCCCGGGCGATTCCGTCGACCCCACGGGTGCGGGCGATTGCTTCGCGACGGCTTTCACGGTGCGGTTCGCAGAGACAGGCGAAGTGCGTGAAGCTGCGCGCTTCGCCCTGGCCGCGGGGTCGCTCGCCGTAGAGGGTCCGGGCATAGCCGGCATCCCCACTCGCGCACAGGTCGAGGAACGTTTGAAGCAGGAGGCCGCGTAATGGCAGCGCAGATTGTGACACTCGTGAATCAGAAGGGCGGGGTGGGAAAGACCACAACCGCGGTCAGCCTCGCCGCAGCCCTCGCCCGGCAACACCAACGCGTCCTCCTCGTCGACCTCGACCCGCAGGCGAACGCGACCAGCGCGGTCGGCATCGATGGCGGCGAACTCCTCGGCATTTACGACGCCATCCTCGACCAGACGCCCATCGAAGAGTGTATCGTCGCGGTGCCAGAGGAGGGCCTGAGCCTCGTGCCGGCGAATCGCGAGCTATCCGGGGCCGAAGTCGAGCTCGTACCCGCGATGGCGCGCGAACGCCGCCTCGTGAACGCCCTCGAACCAATCCGCGACCGCTTTGAATGGGTGCTCATCGATTGCCCGCCGTCGCTTGGCCTCCTCACCATCAACGCGATGACCGCGAGCGACAGTGTCATCATTCCCGTGCAGTGCGAGTACATGGCGCTCGAAGGCCTCAGCCGGCTCGTCGAGACCCTCGACCTGGTGCGGCGCAACCTGAATCCGTCGCTGGCGGTGCTCGGCGTCGCCCTGACGATGTTCGATGGGCGCACGCGCCTTGCTCAACAGGTGGTGGACGAGGTGCGCAGCCACTTCGACCAGACGTTTCAGACCGTCATCCCACGCTCGGTGCGTCTCAGCGAGGCGCCGAGCCACGGGCAGTCCATCTTCCGTTACGAACCCGGCGGACGCGCCGCCACGGCCTATGCGGCCCTTGCCGCCGAACTATTAGCACGAGTGGAGGTAGCCGTATGACTCAGCCCAAGCGAGGACTCGGCCGCGGCCTGGATGCCCTGTTCGGCGGCAGCCCTGTGGACACTGCTCCACCGGCGCCACCACCAGCGGAAGCCACTCCGGCAGAACCGCAGACGCCACCCTCGGCAGCCACCCCGCTGCCCCGCCCGGAGC
>DATNET010000123.1:0-2889 GCA_035606745.1 Tepidiformaceae bacterium | reverse complement strand
CGTTGGCTCCAATGATGCTAAAAAATTCGCCACGGCCGACTTCGATCGAAACATCGTTGACCGCCCAGAGCTCGGCGTGCGGCGTGCGGTGTCGCAGCGCACGGATCGGGTGAAGCACGGTCGATTTCAGCTCGCCGCCGCCCGGCGTCACCAACGAGAACCGCTTCGAGACATGGGAGAGCGCGAGAGCGATCTCATGCCGGGGGGTGTGTGTCCCTTCTGACGCGGCGGTATCGGCCGTTGCATTCATCAGACGGCGTCCGCGAAGGAATCTTCGAGGCGGCGGAAGACGAACAGACCCAGCACGAGGAACCCCGCGGCCCAGAGAAGACAGGGAATGATCTGTTCACCTGGCCAATGGCCAGACATGATCGCCCCCCGCCAGCCCTCCGCCAGGGCAGCGTAGGGGTTGATCGTCGCCACCCAGCGGTAACGCTCGGGGATGCGTTCGATGTCGTAGAGGATCGGCGTCGCGTAGAACAAAAGGTTGAGGATAACCTCGGTGATGTGCTGGAGGTCGCGAAAGAACACCGTCAGGCTCGAAAGCAGCGCACACACCCCGACCGTTAGGACGACCTGGATGGTGAACAGCATTGGCAGCGTGACCAACCACGACCAGTGCGGGCCTTTATGCGACGCCACGATGAATACGACGAGCACCGGTACCGTCAGCAAGAACTGCAGAGTGTTCCCGAACACAATGCTGAGCGGCAGGATGAGCCTCGGAAAGCGCACCTTCTTGAGAAGCCCGGCGTTTCCGACGAACACGGTTGTCGACTGCTGAACCGCGCCCTGGAACCAGAACCACGGAAAGACTCCCGCCATGAGAAAGAGCGGGTAGTCTTTGAAGCCCGCATTGAGAATGACGCCGAAGGCGAAGTAGAGCACCAGCCCATAGCTCAGCGGGTTGAGCATCGACCACGCCCAGCCAAAGACGCTTTCCTGATACCGCAAGCGCAGGTCGCGCGTGGTGAGCGCGCGCAGCAGCTGCCAGCTATTGAGAAGGCTGCGCGAACCCGGCGGGCGCATCGCGACAGGTGCGGCACTCATCAGGTTGAGCGTATGCCGGGGAAAGGGAACACGCGAGAGCGTGGCAGAGTGGCGAATGGCTCGGCCGGCGGCCATGGCGCTCGCCGTTAAGACGTTCTTTCGGTTCGGGAGTCTGCAAGGCGCGGCACGCGTAGCATGAACCCAATTCCCCTGTGCGAAGGTATCTACACCCCCATGGCTTTTCGAATCACCGCGGCAGGATTGGCCTGCCTGCTTTTGATTGCAGTCGCCGCGGCATGCGGCAACGGACGCAGCTATACGACCACAAAGGCTGATAGCTCCTACAACCTCGGCGCGATGGCTCTACAGCAGAACGACATGCCTTCCGGCCTGGCTGAACAGCAGGTCATCCATGATTACGACAACAACGCCTGGGCGAAGATCATGGGCGCCACCGATGAAGCGGCCGAAGCCAAGGACCTCACCGACAATGTCGGCCGAGTGCGAAGTTACGTTTCCGCCTTCAGCGCCCCGGAGATTCAGAAGATCTACGAGGTCATCGGCATCTCCACGCTGTATACGACTGTCGACAAGGCGGAAAAGCAAGCAGCGGGCTACTGTGGCGTACCGGCCGCCGATGCGGCGCCCGCCGACACCGCGCGCTTCTCCGTGCCGAAGCTCGGCGACGAGGCAACCGGGTTCTTCGTGACCGAGCAGCGTGCCGATGCGAGCGGCAACCCGCAGACGTTCACGGACACAACACTCTGCTTCCGCACTGGACGCATCCTGCATGCGGTGCAGACCACGAGTGTGCCCGGCGCTGAGGACATCGCCACCACCGTCCGGCTCGCCCAGGCGATGCTCGGGCACGTGAATGACACATTCGATGGGATCATCCCCACGCCGTCCCCCACCTCCAGCGTGACGCCACCAGCTTCGGCCAGCGCCGAAGCGAGCGGGACGGCAGCGGCCAGCGGCACGCCCCAGCCCAGTGCGGGCAGCACGACGCCGGCGCCAGGCACTGCCGCCACGGGCACTGCCCCGACGGGCGCCACAACGCCCGTCCCTGCAAGCGCCACAGCGACGCCCTGATCCCGGAAGCCGGGCAGCGGGCTACCCGGACCGAACGGCCTCTAGCCAGCCGAGGGCCGCAACGCGTAGAGCGTGCGGCCCTTAGCACAGAGACGGCCCTGTTCATCTTTGATTTCGACCTCGGTCGTACAGAGCATGCGGCCGGCCTTGAGCACGGTCGCTTCGGCGTAAATGCGGCCGCCGAGCGCTGGCCGCAGGTACGTGATGTTGAGGTCTGCGGTGCCTGCCGGCTGGGAGCCCGGGCCAAACGTTGCAAAGAGCGCCTCCAGCATCGCGATATCCACGAGCGCAGCCAGCAATCCTCCATGCACGCTGCCTCCGATGCCCGCGAGCGTAAGGGGCGAAGTCGCCATACAGACGCGCGAAAAGCCCGGCCGCACCTCGTCGAGCGTCAGGCCCAGCAGTTTGTGCAGCGGGAATTCCGCGAAAGACGTCGCCGAGCCCATGCGGCGGCCGCCAGGTGCTGCTGGCGCGGTTGTCAGAGTCGCGCCGTCCCTGGCGCCGCCTTCTACCACGCCGCGCCGCTCGGACGCGTGGCACCGGCGGGGGCGCTGGCGTAATCGGCGAACGGGCTGTCGCGCCAATCGAGTGCCGCCTTGAGTCCCTTTTCGCGCGCGATGCGGCCGAATTCGGCGCCGCCCGGGCGCACCCTGCCAAGCTCCTGGATATCGCCTCCGACGGCCATGGCGGTACGGATACCCATGATCTCGTACACGCGGTTGACCTGGCGCTTCGTCATCTGCAACATCGCCGAATCCACGTTCGCGATCCGTTCGGCGAACGCTTCGGTGACTTCGCAAAGACGCT
>DATNET010000122.1:0-3543 GCA_035606745.1 Tepidiformaceae bacterium | reverse complement strand
TCGGAGGAACGCGCCCGGCGAGTGATTCACTTTCTCGTACGGCTGCTGCCGGACCGTTTCGAAGAGGCCGCGGAGGGCATCGCCGATTCGCTCGTCGGCAGTCTTCGTTCCGTGCACGACCCTCGTTCGCTTGGCCTCGTGCTGCTGTTCAGCGTCATCGCCTGGACCATCGAAGC
The DNA here is from genome assembly GCA_035606745.1 of Tepidiformaceae bacterium. Taxonomy (GTDB): domain Bacteria; phylum Chloroflexota; class Dehalococcoidia; order Tepidiformales; family Tepidiformaceae; genus DATNET01. The sequence goes on along the minus strand of DATNET010000122.1, from coordinate 3,367 downwards.
CGGCGCCTACGCCGTCATCGGCCAGGGCTTCCATCTTGGCGTCGGTTTCCCGAACTACGTGCTGCTGCTCGCAGCGGCGAACCTCGCGATCATCATCCCGACGTTCTTCGGCGGCACCGGGCCGTTCGAATGGGCTGCCAAGCTGACGCTCGTGGGCGCGGGAGTGAGCAGCAACGTCGCTGGCGCGTACGCGATCATCGCCCATTCCCTCGTGCTCGTGCCGACCACGATTCTGGGCCTCATCCTCCTCTGGAGCTTCGGCGTCTCGTTCCGCCGCATGAGCAACATGCACTCGGAGACGCCTGAGACGGCGCTGCCATGACGGCGCTACCGTGAACGTTGGCATTGTTGGCGCCGGCGTGGCCGGGCTCGCAGCCGCAAAGGTGCTCCAGGAGCGTGGGCACTCGGTCACCATCTTCGAGGGCCGCGACGAAGTCGGCGGCCAGGTGGTGACGTTCCTCGTTGGCGGCGAACCGCTCGAGTGCTTCTACCATCACATCTTTACGAACGACACGACGGTCATCCGCTACATCGATGACCTTGGACTTGGCGAAAAGCTGCGCTGGATCGAGCCCCGCAACGCGCACTTCGTCAAAGGCCGGCCATGGCCGTTTGTCACGCCGCTCGATTTGCTGAAGTTCCGCGCCATCCCGCTCACGAGCCGGGTGCGGCTCGGGCTCGCGGCCGTGTGGCTGAGGCGCAAGAAGGACGGCGTCGAGCGCTACGAGGGAGTCACTGCCCGCAAGTGGATGGAACGGGCCGTCGGCAAGAAAGCGTTCGCAGCGTTCTGGGGACCGTTGCTAAAGGGCAAATTCGCGGCGCAGGCCGACAACGTCGGCATGGTCTGGCTGTGGAACAAGATCTATTTGCGCTTCGCTTCCCGCAAAGGCGCCGGCGCGAAAGAATCGCTAGGGTACCTGGAAGGCTCGTTCAAGGCCTACTACCAGGCGCTCGCCGACCTTATCACGGCGCGGGGCGTCACGATCAACCTCGGAACGCCTGTGGAGCGCGTTGCAGTCGAAGGCGGTGTGGTGACGGGCATCCAGGCAGGCGGCACATTCCATCCGTTCGATCAGGTGTTGATGACAACCCCGAACATCATCACGAAACGGATCACGCCGGAGTTGCCCGCCTCGTATGTCGAAGTGCTCGACCGCGTGCGCTACCAATGGGCAACATGCCTCGTGCTTGCACTCGACCGCCCTCTCTCCAGTTTTTACTGGCTCTCCATTGGCGATGACCTCCCGTTCGTCGCCTGCGTCGAACACACGAACTTCATGCCGCCCGAGCGATACGGCGGCAACCACGTCGTCTATCTGTCGAACTACGTTGCCCCCGACCATCCGGTTTTGCAGATGGACGCGGCCGAGGTGCTCGAAAGCTACCTGCCCGGGCTCCGTGCCATCAACCCGGAATTCGACCCATCCTGGGTGCGGGAGAAGTGGCTGTTCAAGGACCCGGGCGGCCAGCCAGTGATCACGACGCACTACTCGCAATCGATCCCGGACATGCGCACGGGCCTGACCGGCCTGTACCTTTCGAACACGACGCAGGTCTACCCGGAAGATCGAGGCCAGAACTACAGCCTCTTACTCGGCGAAAAGGTGGCGGCCCTCATGGACCGAGACGGCCCATCCCAGTTCCCGGTCTAGCTGTGCTGAGCCTACGGAGCCTAACGGGCTCCGTTGCTGCCCAGTACCCCCGCTGATAAAGTAGTGCTGCATTTCACAAGCTGAGGAGACGGCCATGGCGGCTGACCCTACCGGCCACGAACAGGCCGGCAGCACCCAACCCACCCTCGCTGAACTTCGCGCCCTCGTCGCCGAATTCCAGCCGAACCGGGGCCACGTCATGCCTGCGCTCCACAAGGTGCAGGACACGTATGGCTTCATCTCGCGCGACGCCGTGGAAGTCATCGCCCGGCAGCTGAACACCACCCCCGCACTGGTCTGGGGCACTGTCACCTATTACGACGACTACCATGCGCACCCACAGGCAAAAACGCAGGTCACCTGGTGCAGTGGCCCTGCCTGCCGCGTGCTCGGTGGGGACCGTATTCGCGAAGCGATGCAACAAATCCTGGAACTCCCGCTTGGCGGGCAGAGTGAAGACATGAGCGTCGGCCTGCACCTCGGCCAGTGCAATGGCACTTGCAGCGAGGCGCCGCAGATTTGGCTCGATGGCGACGTCGTCGGCAAGCTCACGGTGGCATCCGCCATTCGGCTCGCCCGCGAACTAAAATCCGGGGCGTCGCCCGAAACCGCTGAAGCGGAGGCACGAGAAGCATGAACGCACGGCTGGAAGCGCTCCTCGCGACATCGCAATCTGCCTGGGCCGCGGAACAGGGCAGCGGACGCGTGCGCATTAACGTCTGCCTCGACACGTCGTCCATCGCGCAGGGCGCCGAAGAAACGATCGCTGCCCTCAACGATGCGATCGCCACAAAGAAGCTCAACGCAGAAGTCGGCATCATCGGCAGCTTCGGTTTCTGCTGGTTGGAGCCCACGGTCACGGTCCGTAACGCCTCCGGAACACAGACCGTCCTCTACGCGAACATCACCGCTGACAGGGTGGACGAGTTTCTCCAGCAGGTCGTCACAGAAGGCAGGACGGTGCCCGAATGGGCCCTGGGCGTGGTTGAGGGGACATCGACGTCCGACATCGCGCTCCTCACCGACCATCCCTTCATGCAGGGCCAGGTCCGCCGTGTCATGGCCAACATCGGCATCATCGACCCCGAGAACATCGACCACTACATCGCCAAAGACGGCTACGCGGGCTTCGGTAAGGCGCTTGACATGACCGCCGAGGAGATCGTCAAGGAGATGGTCGACAGCGGACTGGGCGGCCGCGCTGGTGGCGGCTTCCCCACGGGGCGGAAGTGGGATTTCCTCCGCAATGCCACCACCCATCCCCGCTACCTGGTTTGCAACGCCGATGAGGGAGACCCAGGCGCGTGGGTGAACCGCGTGCTCATGGAAGGCGACCCCCACATCATCATCGAAGGGATGCTGATCGCGGCACTTGCCGCCGAAGCGGATGAAGGCTACATCTACATCCGCAACGAATACCCGCTCTGCATCCGCCGCATGCAAATCGCGGTCCAGCAAGCGTATGCGAAGGGCTTGCTGGGCAAGGACATCCTCGGCTCCGGCAAGGATTTTGAGTTGATCGTCTTCCGCGGTGCCGGCTCGTACGTCTGTGGCGAAGAGACCGGCCTGATCGCCTCGGTCGACGGCTATCGGGGCATGCCGCGGATCAAGCCGCCATTCCCGGCCCAGGCCGGTCTTTGGAACAAGCCCACGAACGTAAACAATGTCGAATCGTACGCGAACGCGCCCATGATTATGCGCAACGGGCCGGCCTG
>DATNET010000092.1:0-2293 GCA_035606745.1 Tepidiformaceae bacterium | reverse complement strand
CCTCCGGTTCCAACGGGCCGAGCGGCTGAGCGTCAACCTCGCGCTCCAGGACCCGGGGCGACACTTCGATCTCGGCGACGGCGACGTCCAGCGGCTCGCGCGCGAGCAGACGATCGAGTTTTTCGTCGATTTGCACGAGCGCCGCGGTCAATGCTGCAAGCGTGTCCCGGAGCGAATCGGCGGTCGGTGGTGATGCGCTCACTTCTGTGGCCGGCGCTTCGAGTTCGGCTATCGACGGCGCGACCGAAGGCAGGCTTTCCGGCGATTGCGGCGCCAGGGGCGCCTGGACCGCCGGCACTTCAGGTGCGAGCGCGGGGGCGGCCGACGCGGCAATGCTGGCTACGGCGCGCGCTTCATCCTGCCTCCGCAGCTCGATGTATGTCTCCACGCCCGGCCCGATACTCAGGGAGCGCCCGAAGCGTTCTTTGAGGATGTCCAGTGCGAGGGGCAGCGCGGCGATACTCCACCGCGTTTTGGCCGGTGACCAGCGGTACCCCGGTACTAGCTTCACGAGCTCGCGGTCGCCGCTGGTGCATTGCACCGTCAGCTGCGTGCCCTCGAGTTCGACGCGGGCATTCGATTGCGGTGGCGCGAAGAGCCGTCCGCGGGCGAAGGCGACATCCACGGTAAGGTCTTCCGCGGCCTCCCAGTTGTCCCGCCCAAAGACGCGATCCAGGGCGAGCACCACGCCGGGCTGCCGGGGAAAGAGCCAGCAGCGCTGGGGGGCACTGTAGCGGTGTCCGGGCATTCGCCGGACGAACGGCGCCTCGCGCGCCTCCGCATAAAGCAGGTAGCGGTTCTCTTCGCCTTCAAGTCTTGGCATGGGTACGGATTCTTGCACGGAACCGGTCCAGGGCGGCATCGGGAGCTCCCCCTGAATTTCTAACGGCGCTCATATAGCGCCCGCTTGACACGCTGCGGTACTGTAACTGGGCCTCCACTGAAGTGGTCATCCGGTGGATAAACCAGTACGAAAGGGTTGCCGGCTCCTTCGCTCAAGGCACGACGCGGGCGACCGCGTTCACGCAAAGCCACGGGTCTCGACCACTAACGAGACGGCCGGGCCGCCGGATGGAACGCCAGTTGGGCACGCGTGCTATCGCACATGGCGCCTCCTGGTTCGGCAGGACACCGATGACCACATCTCTTCGCTTCCACGCCTCCCGGCTCGCCATCTCGGCGATCGCCGCCGCATCCCTCGCTGGAGGGCTGGGCATCCAGGCCGCCACATCGCACGCCGCCTCATCCTGGACCGTGAGCATCACCTCAGCTGCGGCGACGTACCCTGCCGGAAGCGACGCGACGTTCGTCGTCCGGGTCGATGGCGTGGGGGCGCAAGTGCCGTCGCTCAGCTATGTGGCGGACGGCGGTACGGTCGACTCGGCCGAACCGCTTCACACGGTCAGCAGCACAGCCGCCGAGGAGACGGTGCAGGTCAGCCGCAATTCGGGCGGCACGGCGACGCTGAGCGCGACCTTTGCCGGCCAGACGCTCGCCACCGGACACGCGAATTTCGAGGCGATGGGCGCCGTCACTGTCAGCGTCACGCTCGACGCCGGGGCCGATGCGGCAGCGCGCACGTGGCGGTTCGAAGTGGTCGACGCCTCGGGCAACGTCGTTTCGACGCTCGACGCGAGCACGAGCGGCGATGCCCTGACGGGCACAGTATCGACGCCGTTGCTCCCGTACGGCAGCTACACGGTGCGCGAGGTGCTCGGCAATGACACAGCGACGTCTTGTACCGGCAACGCGTTTTATGCAGTAACGGGCCCGGCGGGCGGATCGACCGCCGTGACGCTTTCCTCGGCGAATGTGGCTGCGAACTTCGCGCTCAAGCTGTGCGACGCGCCGAAGCAGTCCGTGAGCATCCCCGTCGACCCGATCGCGTTCCCATCGGCCGTCGCCGCCCCGACTTTTACGACTGCTCCCGGCGATGTACCGATCGATGAGGTACGGGGCGTCCGCCAGGAGGGCCCTGGCGCGTCCAGTTCACCGGCCGCGTCTGCCGGTACGAAGGTGCTTCCGCCGGACACCGGCTCCGGCGCCACTGCGCAGGCAGGCGCAAACGAATCGGCGGAACTGCTCGAACTCCTCGGCCTGGCACTCGCCGGCCTTGCCCCGATGGGTGCGTGGTACGGAGTCCGCCGCATGCGGAACCGGTAGGTCGCCTACGGCGAAAAATTGCAGATACTCTCCCTCTGAACCTGGTCGGGAGGCAACCGGGGCGTGCTTTGGCCAGCACGCCCCGGTAACTTTTTGCCGGGAATTTACGTTCTATGAGGAGCACGGCCAC
>DATNET010000071.1:0-2710 GCA_035606745.1 Tepidiformaceae bacterium | reverse complement strand
ACGACATTGAGCGCGATCCGCACCCAGTAGTAGAGCTTGCGGCGCTCGAGCAGCCCGGCGTCCTTAACGATCCTGGACAGCATCGCGTATTCGCTGCCTCGCCGAAGGGGGACGTCAACGGACTGAGCAGTCACGGCGATTCCATTCCAGGCGCGTGCGCCGAGGTAGTTGCCACGGGGTCTGGATGGCGGGGTGGTGTCGAGGAGCCACTGCTCCGCCATCGCAGTGTCTCACGCTGGGGGGCTCCTCCGTCCAGAGCCACTAGGCGTCAATGAGTGGAGCCGAGAGACAGCTGTCAACAGGTACTCACCCTCGCTGCATAAGATGCTCACCTCGTGGGCAGGAGGGGAGCGTGAGAATTCGTAGCCTGTTCAACCTTCGGCGTGACCTCGTCATTGCTATCGCGGTGCCGGTCGCCGGCAAGTTGATGTCGGTGGCGGCCCAGCAGCTGCGGGAGCGTCGCGGGCCCAATCTGTTCGCTGACCGCCTTGACCAGGGCAGTCAGCTCATCCGCCGGGTCAGCCGGCTCGTTTAGGCCAGACCCCGTGATAGGGTCCACCGTAGGTTGCAGTTGCAGTACTCCTCGAACGTTCATGACGCCCGCGGATTCTCGCAGCGGGCGTCTTTTGTTTGAGTTGAGTCAGTCGTAGTTCGCCTTTGCGCGGGGTATGCCTTGGTCACCCAAACGAATCCGACGTGGCAGCCCGAGCCGCCGACGTGGCGTCTCGTAGCACACCTAATGAGGAGTACCCCAGATGGCGCAAGGCACCGTGAAGTGGTTCAACGCGGAAAAGGGCTTCGGTTTCATCAGTCCTGATGGCGGCGACGCCGACGTGTTCGTTCACCACTCGCAGATCCAGACGAACGGCTACCGCAGCCTCGACGAGAACCAGCGTGTCGAGTTTGAGGTCACGCAGGGCCCGAAGGGCCCCCAGGCTGAGCAGGTTCGCCCGGTCTAAGTCTTGGAACACAAAGAGCGGCCGCGCCCCAGGCGCGGCCGCTCTTTCGTTGTCATCCACTAACCGCAGGGCCGGTGGGGCCTAGATGTCGGGGACGCCGTGCGGGTGGCTGAAGAGTGCCGTGGCCGACGACTCGCCGAACTCCTCACGGGACACGCCCGCTTCGACCATTTCGCGGCGAAGCCCCGGTGAGGGCGGCTCGAGGCGGCTATTCAGCGTGACGGCGAGTTCCTGAGCCTCTTTCCACGAGGCGACCGTGCCGGTGTCGGCCGGGTCGCCCGTGCCGCGGTCTGGGCCGTGATCGCCGATGGTCACGCCGTCCACCTGCACGCTCCACACATCGCCGCGTACCCCCGACCGACGGTTTTCCAGGACATGCATAACGTGCGTGAGCTCAGGCATTGACGTCCCTCTCATCTCGCCTTAGGCGAGGATCACCGGGCCGGTGTGTTCAACTCCCGTCCCGTATGAGTCACGCTAGACCCCTGCGCAGGCGGATGCGAACCGCACCGAGGTGGCAGGCTGATCACCATGGCCCAGACCGTCACGTATGGCTCGCGCGCAGGGCGCTGGGTGCTGTTCGCGACGATCCTCGCCAGCGGGATTTCCCAACTCGACGCCACGGTCGTCAACGTCGCGTTGCCGCGGATCGGTAAGGACCTGCACATCGGGCTCACCAGCCTGCAATGGACCGTCAACGCGTACGCCCTGACACTGTCGGGCCTGCTGTTGCTCGGCGGGTCGCTCGGCGACCGCTTCGGGCGCCGCCGGATCTTTGTCCTAGGCGTTGTCTGGTTTACCGCCGCGTCGCTCGGCTGCGCGGTTGCCCCGTCGGGTGCCTTTCTGATCGCGATGCGGGCCGTCCAGGGCGTCGGTGGCGCGATGCTGACTCCGGGATCACTCGCGATCCTGCAGGCCGTTTTCGAGCCCGACGATCGAGCCCCGGCCGTCGGTGCATGGTCGGGTCTGACCGGCGTTTCGTCTGCGTTGGGCCCCGTCGTCGGCGGCCTGCTTGTGGGGGTTGCACCGTGGGGCTGGCGGCTGGTCTTCCTGATCAACCTGCCGCTCGCGGCCGCTGTCATCTATGCGTCACGACACATTCCGGAGACCCGCGACGATTCGGCGCAGGGGAAGATCGACATCGCCGGCGCGACACTTGCGGCGCTGGGGTTAGCCGGCGTCATCTACGGGCTCACTGAGGGCTCGACGTTCGGCTGGGGCGCTCGACAACTGGGGGCCACGGCCGCCGGTGTTGTGTTGCTCGCCATCTTCGCAGTGGTCGAGGTTCGCGAGCACAATGCGATGTTGCCGATGCGGTTGTTCCGATCACAACAGTTCAGCTCGGCCAACCTGGTGACGATCGTGGTCTACGGCGCGCTCGGCGGCATCTTCTTCTTGTTGCCGGTCGAGCTCCAGCAAGGCGCTGGCTTTTCTGCGGTCGCCGCCGGCGCGTCATTGCTGCCGGTCACGGCCATGCTCTTGCTCTTGTCGTCGCGGATGGGCCGTTACGCAGCTCGCCGCGGACCGCGGTTGCAGATGACAGTTGGCCCGATCGTGGCGGGTATCGGCATCACCCTGCTTGTGAGGGTGCAGCCGGGATCGAACTACGTGTCATCGGTGCTGCCCGGCGTCCTCGTGTTCGGGTTGGGCATGGCGATAACAGTTGCGCCGCTGACCGCCACGGTTATGGCGGCCGCGCCGTCACGAGACGTCGGGGTTGCATCGGCAGTGAACAACGACGTGGCCCGCAC
>DATNET010000056.1:0-7300 GCA_035606745.1 Tepidiformaceae bacterium | reverse complement strand
CGTGCGGCATTGTGGATGAGGTAGCGCCCGGCAACGTTGGCGCCGATCTGCAACGCCGTGCCGATCGCGAGCGCGGTCGCCGCCTTCTTCACCGGCGCCGGGAGCGAGGCCCGCTGGCGCTCGGCCCGCACCGGCAGAGCTGACTCGGTTCTCACGAGCGGCAGAGTAGACGGGGCTGTGCGCAATGCGGCGAGGAACATCCCGCATTCGCGGCAATAGTTGTCGGACAGTGTGTAGGCGGAGCCGCAGTCGGGGCAGTAGGCGGTCGATGCGTTGCTCATGGAACGGCATTATAGCGGGCGGAGACGGCTAATCGCGCCCGTTGGTCAAGATCAGCTGTCGCCGGTGGTCCCTGTCGCCGGGGCGATTGCGCCCTCGACCACGGATGTTAGGTCCACCGGTGCCGCCGGTGGTACGGCGATCTCGCCCACCGCTAATTCACGCAGCGTTTCTACGAGAAAGGGACGCTCCCGCCGAACGCCGCGCTCCCGGATGTCACTGAAGAGTGGCGACGCCGTCAGCTCCGCGACCGGAAGCGTAGCCACATGGTCTCTGGACGTCACTTCCCACAGGCCTTCGTTGGCGGAGTCGCGAATCGGGAATCGGCAGAAGCTGATGGCGGGGCCGCGGTCGACGTCGCTCGTGACGACGTTTGCCATACAGCCCGATTCCCGTGCTCCGGAGACGATCAACTGGCGAATCACTTCCTGGTACGTGCCCACGGGGCCGTCCGGGAGTGCGGGGTGGTCGTTGATGAACCGGTAGCGCGTGTGCAGCGGCGCCGTAGCGATGAGCATGTAGCCAAACATCACGCCGATATCGAACCGATACTGGGTGAGGGCGTTCGCGACTGTGGCGTCATATTCGAGGCGCCACGGTTGCGGTGGTTCGCCCGGTTTTGAGAGCCTACCGCCGTGGGCCTTGCGAAAGGCAACGGACGACAGCGTCTCCACAGCGATGTGGTGGCGCCTGGCGAACGCGATGAACTCATCGGTTGGGGCGGCCTCGCCGGGCTCGCGATTGAGGAAGAGCACCGCAATCTCCACAGGCAAACCCGCATCGATCGCTTGCAAAACGTATTTGAATGCACCGAACGAGCCGGGGCCTCGCCCCGTAGTCAGCCAGGCAATCGGCAGCGGTGGGCTCATCGCTGTGTGTCTGCCGTTCGTGACGTGCTGGTTGAGGATCTAGTCCTCATCGAACTGATACTCGCCCTCGACTTCGCGGAGGCCGCCGACATCGGCTTCGAGGCGCCCCTGCAGCGTCTTCACCTGCAGTTCGGCAGCTTCAAGGATCACGCGGAGGGCATCGACGATCGCCGCCCCATCGGAATACAGCTTGAGCGATTCTTCGAGGCCAAGGTTGCCCTGTTCAAGGCGCCTGGCCTTCTCTTCGAGTGCGGCATAGAGCTCCTCGAACGTCTGGTCGGCCATCGTCAACTGACCTCCGCCCAGAAGGCGCCGTCCGCCACGCTTATGGCAAGGCGATGACCGCTCTTCACCTTGCGGCTGCTGTTGATGACCGCGCGCTTGCCGCTGGCCTGCTGGACGATTGCAAAGCCGCGACCGAGCGTGGCCATGGGGTCGAGTGTGGCGATCCTTGCCGCACCGTTCTCAAAGCGCGCACGGTCGGTCGTGCAGCGGCGTTCGAGGCTCGCCTGCATCGCGAGCACGATCCTTGCCAGTTCCCGGCGCTGGTCCGCGATATTCGGCGCCCCGCGTTGCAGCCGGGCCGCAACCCCCTCGACTTGACTCGCCTCTGTGGCAATGCAGCCGCGCGCGGCCGACGCCATTGTGCGCAGCAGTACCGCCATGGCGCGTTCAAGCTGTTGGAGGTCGGGGCTGCTGCGTTCAGCCGCCGCACTTGGTGTCGGTGCACGCAGATCGGCAACGAGGTCGGCGATGGTTTCGTCGGTTTCGTGGCCAATGCCGGAGACGACTGGCACCGGGAAGCCATAGATGGCACGGGCTACACGCTCATCGTTGAACGCCCAGAGGTCTTCGATGCTTCCGCCGCCCCGCGCCACGATCGCAAGGTCGAGGCCTGGCTCTTTCCCGAGCCGGCGCAGCGCTTTGACGATCTGGGGCGGCGCCTGCGCGCCCTGCACCAGTGCTGGCGCGAGGATCAACGTGGCGAGCGGCCACCGCCGCGATAGCACGTTCTTGATATCCTGGAGCGCCGCTGCATTGGGCGATGTGACCACGCCAATTCGCCGGGGAAAGCGCGGCAGCGGTCGCTTTCGGGCCGGGGAGAAGAGCCCCTCTGCTTCGAGCTTTTGCTTGAGCTGAGCGTATTTAGCCGCGAGGATGCCCACGCCTTCCGGTTGAACCCAATCCGCGACGAACTGCAGTTCCCCACGCTGGACGTAGATGCCGACGTGCCCATGCGCGATGACCCGGTCGCCCTCTACCAGTTCCATGCCGGGCATCTCGTCGCGAAAGAGCACCGTGCGGAGGATGCTCCGCTCGTCTTTGAGTGAAAAGTAGCGATGCCCCAGCCCTGAACGGGTGTAGTTCGAGATTTCGCCCTGCACCCAAAGGTCAGCGAGGATGTCGTTGCTATCAAGGAGCTCGCGGACGAAGCTCACGACCGCCGAGACGCTCAACGCGTGGGGTGCCGGCGGGCCCGAACTCGACCAGTCCATCGTGCTAACCGACTCGCTCGATGTAGGCGCCAGAATCCGTGTTCACGCGGATCTTTGTCCCCTCTTCGACAAAGAGCGGGACGTTCACGACGAGGCCGGTCTCGGTCTTGGCGGGCTTTGTGCCACCGGTCGCGGTGTCACCCTTGAACCCGGGGTCCGTCTCCACGACCGTGAGCTCCACCGTCATCGGCAGTTCGACGCCGATCACTTCCTCGCCGAAGAGCACCACTTCGCAGAGGTCGTTCTCCTTGAGATATTTCGCGGCGTCGCCCACTTTGTCGGCCGTCACCGGGATCTGCTCGAACGACTCGGTGTTCATGAAGTAGTAGAACTGGTCGTCGCCGTACAGGTACTGCATTTCGCGGCGCTCCACGACGGCTCGCTGGAACTTTGTGCCCGACTGGACGGTGTGTTCGATAGTGCCGCCGCTGCGCACGTCACGAAGCCGTAGGCGGACCTGGGCCGAGCCACGGCCTGTCTTGATGTGGCTGTAATCCAGGATCGAATAGAGCTTGCCATCCATTTCGATGGTCGCGCCCTTCCTGAGTTCGGCAGTAGAAATCACGTGGTTGCTGCTCCTGCTGGTGCGTATTTCGTGGCATGGCTTAACGCGCGAGCGCCGTCATGTTCGAGAACCACGATGTCTTCGATGCGCACTCCACCCCAGCCGGGGAGGTAGATGCCTGGTTCAATGGTAAACACCATTCCCTCTTCGAGAACATCCTCGGAGCTCAGCCCGAGTGCCGGCGCCTCGTGGACTTGAAGCCCCACGCCGTGCCCGAGTCCATGGCCGAACTGATCGCCGTAGCCGTAGCGGGCAATCACTTCCTGAGCGAGCACGTGCGCGTCAACCCCCGTCATGCCCGGCCGGATGCCTGCGATGGCCGCCCGCTGGGCTTCGTCGACGATGCCGTAGATCTCCCAAAACCTGGTATCCGGGTCGCCGATGATGATCGTGCGGGTAAGGTCGCTGTTGTAGCCCTGAAAACGCGCGCCACAATCGAAAACGACTGGCCGGCCGCGCCCCAACGGTTCATCACGCGGACGCGCGTGGGGCATTGCCCCCCATGGCCCGGCAGCGACGATCGTGGCGAAGGAGATGCCGTCGCCGCCGTTGTCCAGCACGGCCCGTTCGAACGCGGCGGACGCCTGTCGCTCCGTCATCTCTGGCGTGAGCTGTGCCGCGACCGATTCAAAGGCTGCGTCGGCGATGTCGATGGCGCGCTGAAGGAGGCCGAGTTCTCTTGCGTCCTTCTTGCGTCGCATTGTTTCGAGGATCGGTGGCGCGGCCACGAAGGTTGGCCGGGATCCTTCAGGCAGATCGGCGGTGAGTTTCTGAAACGCAGTAAATTCGCGGAGGCTCATATCGGCGGCGGACACGCCAATCGTTCGGCCGGCTAACCCGGCCGCGGTCACGAACTTCGGGAACCACTCGCTCTTTCCCTTGAGCGCCGGAAAGATGGTGAAGCCGTTTGGCGCGCACTCGCGCTCAGATTGCTGCACATAGCGGAAGTCGGCTGCGAAGACGGCTTTCTCATGCGTAATCAGTGCATATCCGGTCGAGCCAGTGAAACCGCTCACGTACTCCCGATTCTCGTCGTGGAACCCGAACATGTCATCGACGGGCGCGGAGACGAGCAGGCCATCGAGCTTCTCCGCTGCAAGCGCGGCGCGGATGCGTTCGAGACGTTCGGACATGTCGTACATAATCTCCCGGGCTGCGCGGTGCGTGCCCTGAGTCCGCGCTCAAGGCCAGGCTTCGATGTAATCCAGCAGCAGGTTCGTAGCGACAGTGTATCCCCCGCGTCCGAGCCCGGTCACCTGCCCCACACAGACGCCTGCGATACGCGAGACGCGGCGAAACTCGTCGCGCGCGTGTGTATTCGAGATGTGCACCTCCACGACGGGAATGACGATCGCTTCGATCGCATCGCGAAGTGCAATGGAGGTGTGCGTGAACGCGCCGGCATTCAGGACGACGCCGTGCGCGAGCTTCCGGCGCTCGTGGAGGAAATCGATGAGCGCACCCTCGTGGTTGCTCTGGAAGGATATGAGCGCCGCGCCGCGTGCACCCGCCGCGGCGGCCACATCCGCCTCGATGTCCAGCAGCGTCGTTGTGCCGTACACCTCGGGCTTGCGTTCGCCCAGCAGATTGAGGTTCGGGCCGTGGACGAGGAGGAGTATGGGATTTTCGACTTTGGATTTTGGGTTCTGGACTGATCCAGGCATGCTGCCTCCGCAGGTTCCGGCGGGTGAAAGTATTGCACGATGTTCGGCAGCTGTTTCGGCCCCGGCGATATAAGATCAGACGGCGATGGCTGAGAGCCGCACGCACGACTGCGACATCCACCTTGTGCCCCTCGATGAGGCGCGGGGATGCACGTACTGTCTGCGCTTCCTCGCGAACGCGCCGGACGCAAAAGAGCTGACGTTGCTGCAACGCCTCGACGAACTCGAGCAATGGTTGTCGGCTCGGCGGTCCGTGCCGGAAGAGGCGCTCTACCGGCGCATCGAAGAACTCGCGGGCCGAGGCATCAGCATCCATGAGTTGGACGACCCGGATCTCTTCATGCGGCGGGCGCAGCGGCCGCAACGCCAGATGGACTACTGGGACTGGTGAGCCGGGCAGCATCGCCCGTCGCGGCGGCTGCATGTAGGATTCCGCCGATGGATCAGGCGCGACGCAAAGTGGCCCTCGTGACAGGCGCTTCCCGCGGTGTCGGGGCCCGAGTGGCGGAACTGCTTGGTGCAGCGGGCTGCGTTGTGGTCGTGAATTACCGGAGCAAGCAGCGCCGCGCGGAGGAGGTCGCCGCCGAAGTGGAAAAGCTCGGGGGCCAGGCGTTGTGTGCCCGCGCCGACCTGACCGACCGGGACGCCGTCGGAACAATGCTGAGGCAGGTGAGCGATGCGTATGGACGGCTGGACCTCCTCATCCTCAACGCCAGCGGCGGCCTCGAACGTGCCATGCCGGCGGACTACGCGATGGCTCTCAACCGCGACGCGCAAGTCGGGATGCTGGAAGCCGCCCTCCCGTTGATGTCCAGCGGGGGCCAGGTGGTCTTCGTCACCAGCCACATGGCGCACTTCCACGGACGCCAGCCGGTGTTACCGGTCTACGAGCCAGTAGCCGTCAGTAAGCGTGCGGGCGAAGACGCGCTGCGCAGCCGTATCCCGCAGTTGACCAAGGCGGGCGTGAGGCTTGTCGTGGTCAGTGGCGACCTCATCGACGGCACGACGACGCCACGGCTCATGCAACGCAAAGTGCCCGGCATTATCGGGGCGCGACGCGAGATGGCGGGCTGGCTGCCAACTATCGATGACTTCGCGAGAGCCATTGTCGCTGCTGCCGATGACCAGGCACTCGCCAGCGGGGATACGGTGTACGTCGGAAGCACCGCCTGACACCCCGCCAACGACGAACTTTCCCGTGACTATTCCGGTTGGTTGGCGACCGAAGGGTCGGCGGCTTTGCCGGCGGTCGGGAACGTCCGGGCTGGTACGCCGACCGCTGTGTGGTACGCAGGCACGTCGTGGACCACCACTGCGTTCGCGCCAATTTTGGCGAAGTCGCCGATGGTGACTTTGCCGAGGATTTTCGCGCCGGTGCCGATATGGACGTTGTTCCCGATTATGGGGCCCCACAATCCAAAGACGTTCTGTTCGCTGTTGCCGATACCGATCGTGACGAATGGGTTGACGGTGACGTTATCCCCGAGAAAGGTGAACCCATCGATAACCACATGGCCATGCCCGAGCTGCAGCCCACCCGTGGTGCGCACGTGGTTGCCGATCGTGACGCCGAAGAGCGTGTGGTTGATGCGGGAGACGAGCGTCGCAAGCGGATGGAAATTGGACTCGTAAAGGAACGTCTGGAGCCGGTAGAGGAACACTGCAGGGAACGTGTGCACCGTGAAAAACAGATAAAAGAAGAGTGATAGTCCCCTCCGGCGAGGAGGGATCAGGCCGTAGGTCCGCGGCCACAACGAATAGAGTTCCATGTCGGTGCCGACGAGCCGCTTCATCTCTCGTGCCTGCTTGCGTCGGTTCACCTGCAACATGTCCCCTCCTGTGCGGCCACCGGTCGCCCGTGTACCAGCACGAGTGTACCGATGTTCCAGTCCGGGCGGCCACCAGTCACGTGGGCGGCGCCTCGGCTACGCGCGGCGACGGTCGCGCCGGCCTGTTTCCAGGGCCTGTTCAGCGAGCCGTTCCCACGCCTTCGCGCTGACCTCCGCCTGCCGCGCCTGGCTCACGTGCGTGTAGATCTGGGTCGTATTGGCGGACGTGTGGCCAAGCAGGTCCTGCACGATTCGGAGGTCCGCTCCTCCATCAAGCAGATGGGTTGCGAACGAGTGGCGCAGCAGGTGCGGGTGGATGTCGGTCGGGATCCCGGCCTCGATCGCCCGCTTCTTGATCATCGTTTGGACCGAACGCGCCGTCAGACGGCCGCCGAAGCGGTTCAGGAAGAGCGCCGAACTGGTTTGGGCTTTGGACTTTGGACTTTGGATGGCAGTCTGTAGCAACGGCGGACGGCCATCGCGCAAATAGGCTTCCAGCGAATCCATCGCTGGATTGCCGAAGAGCACGACCCGTTCCTTGGCGCCCTTGCCGTGGACGATTGCTGCGCAATCTTCGAGGTCGACCTGCCCCACATCC
>DATNET010000200.1:0-7163 GCA_035606745.1 Tepidiformaceae bacterium | reverse complement strand
GTCGAGCTCGGCGTAGTGTTCCCGCTTCGGCAGTTCGATCTCGCTGCGCGCGGGGATCAGCTTGCCGATGATGACGTTTTCCTTGAGCCCCGAGAGCCGGTCCACCATGCCATCGATGGCAGCATTGGTGAGCACGCGCGTGGTCTCCTGGAACGATGCCGCCGCCAGCCACGAGTGCGTGTTCAACGACGCCTTGGTCACCCCCAACAGCACTGGCTGTGCCGTCGCGGGCTCGCCGCCTTCGGCGATGACCTTGTTGTTCGTCTCCTCGAACTCGCGCCGGTCTACCAGGTCGCCCGGAAGCAGACCCGTGTCGCCCGGGTGGTCCACCTTCACGCGCCGCAACATCTGGCGAGTAATCACCTCGATGTGCTTGTCGTTGATGTTTACACCCTGCGACTTGTAGACCTTCTGGACCTCGTCGACCATGTACTTTCGCACCGCGTCGCGGCCCTGGATGCTGAGCACGTGCTGCGGGTTGCGCGCACCCTCGGTGAGCTGGTCTCCCGCGTTCACCGTATCGCCGTTCTCGACGAGCAGGCGCGATGCCGCCGGGATGGGGTACTCGCGCTCTTCGCGCTCTTCGTACACCACCTGCAGCTTGTTCTTACCCGAGAACCGCACAATCCCCGAGATGCGCGAGACGATCGACTCAGCGACCGCCGTCTTGTCGCTCTTCGATTCAGGGCCCGTGGCAAGCACTCCGCCGGAGACGACGCGAGCCCCGTCTTCCACCAGAAGCTTGCCCTTCGCCGGCACTTCGTACTCTTCAACGAGCGTGTCCACGTTCGTGACGCGCACGATGCGCCGTTCGTTTTCCTGGATGATTTCCACGATCCCGTCGGTCTCGCTGATGATCGCTTCGCCCTTTGGGGCACGCGCTTCGAACAACTCTTCGACGCGAGGAAGACCGCTGGTGATGTCGGCGGCGCTTGCAACGCCACCGGTGTGGAACGTACGCATCGTCAGCTGCGTGCCCGGCTCGCCAATGGACTGCGCTGCAATAATGCCGACCGCCGTCCGAAGCTTGACCAGGTGGCCACGCCCAAGGTCGCGTCCGTAGCACAGGGCGCAGATGCCCCGTTCCGCTTCGCACGACATTGGCGTCCGGACCAGTACGCGCTGGATGCGGAACTCGTCGATGCGCGCGGCCGCAACCTCGTCGATCTCCTCATTCGCATCAACGATCACTTCGCCGGTATCCTCGTCCACGACGGCCATCGCCGTGTAGCGTCCGACGATCCGGCTCGCCATGCTTTCCAGTGCGTTCTGGCCTTCCTCGCGTTCGATCCACAGCCCCGCGGTGGTGCCACAATCGTCTTCGAGGATGATCACGTCCTGCGCCACGTCGATGAGACGCCGCGTCAGGTAACCCGAGTCCGCCGTGCGCAGCGCCGTGTCGGCGAGGCCCTTGCGAGCGCCGTGGGTGGAGATGAAGTACTCGAGGACCGTCAGCCCCTCACGGAACGACCCGCGAATGGGCAACTCGATGACCTTGCCGTTCGGGTCCGCCATCAGGCCGCGCATGCCCGCCATCTGGCGAATCTGCGTGATGTTCCCCTTCGTGCCGGAGCTCGCCATGTAGTTCAGCGAGCCGTATTCCGGCATCCGCTTCTTGATGGCGTTCTCCACTTCCTTGGTCGTTTCGCTCCAGATGTCGACCGTACCCTGGTAGCGCTCATCTTCAGTGATGAGCCCCATCTGGAACTGGTCCACAAGGTCCTTCACCTTGATGTCGGCCTTGCGCAGCAGCTCCGGCTTCTCCTTTGGCACCTGGATCTCATGGATCGCGATCGTGATCCCGCTGCGCGTAGCGTTGCGGAACCCGATGTTCTTGATCCGGTCGACCACTTCGGCCGTCGCTTCGCCACCGAGCGTGCGGTAACAAAGCGCAACAACCTTGCGCAGCGCCGGGCGGTCCATGCCCATGTTCTGGAACGGGATGCCCTCCGGCAGCACGTCGCTGAACTGGATACGGCCCACCGTCGTCTCGATCGTTCGGGACTTGGCCACGCCATCGGCGTCCAATTCCGGCTCTTCGACGATGCCGTCCTTGCCCTGCACCGCGCGGTCCGTGCGCACGCGGATGGTCGAACGAAGGTCGACATTGCCAAGTTCGTGCGCGAGCTTTGCCTCTTCGAAGGAGCCAAAGTGGCCCGAAACGGCACGGCCGTCCTTCTCCAGATAGGCGCCCTTGCCCTCGCGGTCTTCGTCCGTCATGTAGAAACAGCCGAGCACCATGTCGAGCGATGGCGCAACGACCGGGTCGCCACTTGCCGGCGAGAGCAGGTTGTTCGTCGACAGCAGGATCTGCTTCGCCTCGGCCACAGCCTCCCGGCTGAGCGGCACGTGAACGGCCATCTGGTCGCCGTCGAAGTCGGCGTTGAACGCCGAACACACGAGCGGATGCAGCTGGATGGCCGAACCCTCGATCAGCACCGGTTGGAACGCCTGGATACCAAGACGGTGCAGCGTCGGCGCGCGGTTGAGCAGCACCGGGCGGTCACGAATCACTTCGTCCAGCACGTCCCAGACTTCCGGCCGGGCGCGCTCAACGATGCGCTTCGCACTCTTGATGTTGTGCGCGAGGCCCTTCGCTACAAGCGAGTGCATCACGAACGGCTTGAACAGTTCGAGCGCCATCTTCTTCGGCAGCCCGCACTGGTTCAGCTTCAGCTCCGGCCCCACGACGATGACCGAACGGCCTGAATAGTCGACACGCTTGCCAAGCAGGTTCTGGCGGAATCGCCCCTGCTTGCCCTTGAGCATGTCGCTCAGGCTCTTGAGTTTGTGGTTGCCGCTTCCACTCACAGCGCGGCCGCGCCGGCCGTTATCAATGAGGCTGTCGACGGCTTCCTGCAGCATCCGCTTTTCGTTGCGAATGATGATCTCGGGGGCGCCAAGATCCAGCAGCCGCTTGAGGCGGTTGTTGCGGTTGATGACGCGCCGGTAGAGGTCGTTCAGGTCGCTCGTCGCGAAACGGCCGCCATCGAGCTGCACCATTGGGCGCAGGTCTGGCGGCAGGACCGGCAGCACCTGGAAGACCATCCACTCGGGCTTGTTCCCGGATTCCTTGAGCGATTCCACGACGTTCAGGCGCTTTGTCGCCTTCTTGCGCCGCATGCCGCTGGCCGTCACGATCTCGCCCTTGAGCTTGACGCGCATCGAGTCGAGGTCCACTCGGCCCAGCACTTCGAGGACTGCCTCCGCCCCCATGCCAGCCTTAAAGACATGGCCGAACAGGTCCGAAAGCTCGCGGTAGCGGCCCTCGGTCAACAGCACCACGCGGTCATCGCGGATCGGGTCGGCGAGCTCCTCAAGGTCGCGCAGGCGCTCCTTGTACTGCTCCTCAACTTCGTCACGAATGCCCTTCTCCTTCTGCTGCAGCGGGTGCAGTTCATCGAAGAGGGCGGCCTTGGCGTCGTCGAGCGCGGTGTCGGCCGTAAGGCCCTCCGCGTCCTTCATCTTCTCCGTCTCTTTGTCGAACGCGATGAGCTTCTTATCGCCTTCACGCCCGACACGCGTGATCGCGGCCTGCGTCACCTTCACGCCAGCTTCGAGGATGGCATCGCCCAGCAGCGTGATCTCCGTTTCCAGGTTCGTCCCACGCGCTGCTTCCGCAGCCTCCGAAGCGCGTTGCGCCGCGGCCGCCAGGGCGTCCCTGGAAATCTGCCGTTCCGCCTGGATCTCGGCCTTCTTTTCCTCGACCTTCAGCTGAAGTTCGTCGTTCGCGCGTTCCAGCTCCTGTTCGAGCTTTTCACGGCGCGGCTTGATGTCCGAGACGCGCTCATCCAGCACGCTGAGCATTTCCGTACGAAGGCGCTCGAGTTCGCGGTTGCGCGCTTCCTCGTCCACTTCCGTGATCATGTACTGGGCGAAGTAAAGCACGCGCTCGAGGTTGCGGGGCGACATGTCGAGGAGCAAACCGAGCTTGCTCGGCGTCCCCTTCACGAACCAGATGTGGCTCACCGGGCTGGCCAGCTCGATGTGTCCCATGCGCTCCCGGCGCACCTTGGCCCGGGCAACTTCTACGCCACACTTGTCGCAGATGATGCCCTTGTAGCGGACGCGCTTGTACTTCCCGCAATAGCACTCGAAATCCTTGGTGGGGCCAAAGATCTTTTCGCAGAAAAGGCCGTCCTTTTCTGGCTTCAGCGTGCGGTAGTTGATCGTCTCTGGCTTCGTTACTTCGCCGTACGACCACGAGCGAATCTGTTCGGGGCTGGCGAGGGCAATCTTGACCTGGTTGAAATCGTTAACTTCGAGCATTAAAGTACTGTTCCTCCGCTTCGAACCCCATGAGGTTGATGCCAAGCTCCGGCACGTCCGACGACGTGTCGTCGACAAACGAGACGTTCCCGCCTTCGTCGTTCGATACCTCGACCGAAAGGCCGAGGCTTTGCAGTTCCTTCACGAGCACCTTGAAAGACTCCGGCACGCCCGGTTCGAGCACGTCCTCACCCTTCACGATCGCTTCGTATGTCTTGACCCGGCCGACAATGTCGTCCGACTTCACCGTCAGCAGCTCCTGGAGGATGTGCGCCGCGCCGTACGCTTCCAGCGCCCACACTTCCATCTCACCAAACCGCTGGCCACCGAACTGCGCCTTACCACCCAGCGGCTGCTGCGTGATGAGCGAGTACGGGCCCGTGCTGCGGGCGTGAATCTTGTCCTCCACAAGGTGGATGAGCTTCAACATGTAGATGTAGCCCACCGTCAGCGGCTGGTCGAACGGCTCACCCGATCGGCCATCGTGGAGGATCATCTTCCCAAAGAGCGGCGGCGCGACGCGCGTTTCCACGTACACCTTCTGAGCCTTCGCTTCCAGGTCCTCGATCGACAGAGCCGACCGCTTGAAATTCGACGTCACGCCCTTCTCGGCCGCGTCGCCGAGCCAGATCTCGAGGCAGGCACGCTTGGCCGCGCCCGGCGTCCGCGATGTGAACACCGGCCCGCCGTCGTAACCCTTCGCTTCAAGCCAGGCGATTGCGTGAGCCTCGTCAAAGACGTGGTCTCGTGCATCCACCCAGTAGAACGCTCCGGATTCCTGTGCGATCCATGCACGCGCAAGTGCGTCGTCGATCTGCAGGTCGCTGGCGCCGTCGAACACTGGGCTCAACGCCCGGAAGCCCAGGACATTCGCAGCCCAGCCAAGGTGCGTTTCCAACACCTGGCCGATGTTCATGCGGCTCGGGACGCCGATCGGGTTCAGGATGATGTCGATCGGCGTGCCGTCTTCGAGGTACGGCATGTCTTCCCGCTTCACGATGCGGCTGATGACGCCCTTGTTGCCGTGGCGTCCGGCCATCTTGTCGCCTTCCGAAAGCTTGCGGCGTTGAGCGATGCTCACCCGTACAAGCTTGTTCACGCCAGCCGGCAGCGATTCGTGGTCTTCGCGGCTAAAGACGCGCACATCGATCACCTTGCCGCGTTCGCCGTGGGGCACCCGCAGGCTGGTGTCTTTCACTTCACGCGCTTTTTCGCCGAAGATGGCCCGCAACAGCTTCTCTTCCGCCGTCAGTTCGGTTTCGCCCTTGGGCGTAATCTTCCCGACGAGGATGTCGCCTTCGCGGACTTCCGCACCGATGCGGATAATGCCGTCTTCGTCGAGGTCGCTGAGGCTTTCCTCGCCCACGTTCGGGATGTCCCGTGTTATCTCCTCGGGCCCGAGCTTCGTGTCGCGCGCTTCAACTTCGTGCTTCTCGATGTGGATCGACGTGAACTTGTCCTCGCGGACGAGGTTCTCGTTGATGATGATGGCGTCTTCGTAGTTGTAACCTTCCCAGCTCATGAACGCGCAAAGCACGTTCTGCCCAAGAGCGAGGTCGCCTCCCTGGGTGCTGGAGCTATCAATCAGCGGCTGATTGGCTTCCACTCGCTGGCCGCGCATCACCAGCGGACGCTGGTTCAGGCACGTGCCCTGGTTCGAACGCGTGAACTTCGTCAGCGGGTAGGTGACTTTGCCCAGGTTCGGGTCGTCGTAGTTGACGATAATCCGGTTGCCCGTCGCCTCCACCACTTCGCCCGCTCCAGCAGCAACTTTCACGTGGCCACTGTCCACAGCCGTCCGGCGTTCCATCCCCGTCCCCACCAGCGGGATCTCGGGCCGCACAAGCGGCACCGCCTGGCGCTGCATGTTCGAACCCATCAGGGCCCGGTTTGCGTCGTCATGTTCGAGGAACGGGATGAGCGCCGTCGCCACCGACACCATCTGCTTGGGCGAAACGTCGAGGAAGTCGATCTCCTCCGGCGTCACCATCTTGAAGTCGTCGTTCGTCCGCACTTCCACGCGTTCATCGACGAAGTGGTTCGCCTCGTCCAGGTTCGCGTTCGCCTGCCCGACGATGAACTTGTCTTCCATGTCCGCCGTCAGATACGCGATGTCGTTCGTCACTACGGGCCGGATCGCGATCGAACGCCCGTCCTGCGACACCGCCCTGGCGGAGTCCTCCGTCAACAGGTCGCCCGCACTCGCGATGACCTTGCCGTCGTCGTCCGCCATGTCCTCGCGCAGCGTCTGCCCCACGAGCCTCGGGTCGTTCGGCGACAGCTCCTTCACCACCCGCCGATATGGCGTTTCGATGAAGCCGAACTCGTTGAGTCGGCCATACGTCGCCAGCGAGCCGATAAGACCGATGTTCGGGCCTTCCGGCGTCTCAATCGGGCAAATCCGGCCGTAATGGCTGTGGTGGACGTCGCGCACGTCGAACCCAGCGCGGTCTCGCGAAAGACCACCGGGCCCCAACGCACTTAGCCGGCGCTTATGCGTCAGCTCGGCCAGCGGGTTCGTCTGGTCCATGAACTGGGAGAGCTGGCTGCCGCCGAAGAATTCCTTCATCGCCGCCACAACCGGCCGGATATTGATGAGCGCGCTCGGCGTCGCTTCTTCCGGGTCGGTGATCGTCATGCGTTCGCGCACGACCCGCTCCATGCGGAGCAGACCAACGCGGAATTGCTGCTGGATAAGCTCGCCCACGGCCCGCACGCGACGGTTGCCGAGGTGGTCGATGTCGTCCGCGTGCCCGCGCCCGTCGGTTCCGCCCAGCCCGTTATTCATTCGGATCTGCTCGCGGATGATGTCAATCAGGTCCTGTTGGCGGAGCCACCGCTGGCTCACGTCGTCGCTCATCGAGAGGCGGCGGTTGAGCTTGTGCCGGCCCACG
>DATNET010000054.1:0-6655 GCA_035606745.1 Tepidiformaceae bacterium | reverse complement strand
GGCATTGTGTGGCTCTATTCCTCGGTTGTCGATTCCTCGGTTGTCGATCCGGAACCGAGGCCGGCGGGCGCGGCAGGGTGGGCTTGCCTGCTACGGCGTTTGTGCCGGGGCGAGCTTGCTCGCCCGGTGCTTGCGCCAAAGCGAGCTTGCTCGCTCCAAATCGGATCGACAATCGTCGACCCACCAGCCACAATCCACGCATGTCCGATTGTCTCTTTTGCCGCATGGCCGCGGGCGAGATGCCTGTCACGAAGGTCGCTGAAAATGGCCAGGCGTTCGCCATCCACGACATCAATCCGCGCGCGCCCGTGCATGTGCTCATCATCCCGAATGACCACATCGCCTGGGCGCGCGACCTCCAGCTCGAACACGGTACGACGCTCGCCGCGATGTTCGCGCTCGCAACCGAGGTCGCGGACCTGGAGGGCGTGGCGGAATCCGGATACCGCCTCGCCTTCAATGTCGGCGACGATGCGGGGATGACGATCCCGCATCTGCATCTGCACCTCGTAGGCGGCCGGAAGCTCGGCCCCGAAGGCTGATGGCGAGCGGTGGTGCATGACATAGCTACGCAGATCGAGACCGTACGCGCTGAGTTCGGGTCACGTCCCGAGGGGCTCCAGCGGCACGTCGAGCGTGTGCTGATCGAAGCGCTAGACCTCGCCCAACGCTACGATGTCGATCCCGAGCGTGTGACGCTGGCCACGTGGGGACATGACCTCTTCCGTGCCAGCCCGCCGGCGGAATTGCTCGTGCTCGCGCGCGAGGCCGGAATCATCATCGAAGCTTCGGATGAAGCGCAGCCGGTGTTGCTCCATGGCCCAATTGGGGCGGTGGTCCTCCGGGAACGCTTCGCAGTAACCGATGCGGAGGTGCTCGCGGCAGTGCGCGACCACACGCTTGGCCTGGCGGAAATGTCGATCCTTGCGAAGATCATCCTCATCGCCGACAAGGTGGAAACACGTAAGCGGCAGCGTACGCCAGCCATGAAAGCGATTCGCCGGCTTGCCTGGCGCGATCTCGATACGGCGCTGTTGTGTTGGGCCGATTGGAAGTGGGTCGAGGAACGGTCGCACGACTGGGCGAGCGCTCCGAAGCATTGGCAGGCGCGCCAGCGCTGGGTCGCCGACCATCACGCCGAGATCGGGTTGAGCCCGAAGG
The DNA here is from genome assembly GCA_035606745.1 of Tepidiformaceae bacterium. Lineage (GTDB taxonomy): Bacteria > Chloroflexota > Dehalococcoidia > Tepidiformales > Tepidiformaceae > DATNET01. Next base: position 5,494 of record DATNET010000054.1, on the reverse strand, counting down.
TCAGCGGCGCAGTCCACTGACCTTCGGGCATCGCAGAGCTGCCTTCGGCGCCTACTTCAGTTTCAATACCTGTCCGACGGCAAGCTGGCTGCACGTGTCGTCGGTCAGGCCGTTGAGCTGTTCAAGCTGGGCGAGCGAGATGCCGTTGTTCGTCGCGATTGCCCCACAGGTGTCGCCACTCTGGACCGTGTAGGTGTTGGCGGCGGCCCCACCGGCAACCGTGGCCGAACCGCCTGTGGCCGTGCCGGTCCCTGCCGGCGCCGTGCCGGTCGTCGTCTTGCCGGCGCCGGGCGTGGTCGTGGAACCGGGTGTTGTGCCTGCGCCGCCCGCCTTGGTTGTGAGCGCCTGATTCGTCGCGAACTGATCCTGGGGGGAAAGGTTATTGCTACTGCCACCCACGAGGTTGTTGATAAGGAAGGCAATGCCAATTACCACGACCGCGAGTGCGAAGAGCCCGATGGTTGCGACAGGCATGCTGACCCCGCCGCTCCGCGGACGCGGGCCGATGCTGCCTGCATCGCGTGGTTTGCGCGGCCGTTGATACGAACCCTGGGTCCCTGCTGGGCCGGAGCCAGGCGCTCGCGGCGGCCGTGCTCCCGCCGCGGCGGCGGCACCCTGCGGCCCGCGTACCGTCTGCGGTGCACGCCCGCGGGGCGGCTGGCCTGCCGGGACTGCGGCAGCGGCCTGACGAGTTGCCCCGGGGACGCCTTCGCCGAGGTAGACCGGGCAGTTCACATGGTTTTCGGCCAGGCAGTACGTGTCCTGGTGGGTGCTCGCGATACGGGTTGGATTGGGTAGCCGATAGCAGCGGTGCGCTTCCGTGGGGAAGGTCGCATGCGAATCGGCATCATCGGCAAGCCCGAGGTACGGGCACACGCCGCCGAACTCCTCCTGATCGGCTGGGAAGGTCACAAGCGCTCCTGTCCCCAGATCTGGTTCGCCACCACAGTGCGTATGGTGACACGAGCGGTGGGGCCGGGCAAACAGGAGGTGCGGCGCCTTCATCGATGGCGCGCGAGGGCGACCAGTTTTTTGAGGATGCGGCCCGCGAGAGCGGACCGCATCCTCTGCGACGGGGAGGACGATGTCGCTGGCAACCCTTGGTCAGGAGGCCGCCTACTGCAACTAACGGCACGGGTATGCACGTGGGGAAGGGCCTGCGACCGGTCGTTTCAGTGGCAATTCGGGACGCTTCGGGCCGCGGGGCATCGGCTTGGGAACCAGCCGGGCGCGGGGCGAGCATCGTGCATTGTTTGACAGAGACTCTTCGTATGGTACTCTTCTAAATCGGCGCTTATTGACTGGCGAGCTTGTTATGAGTTCGGCAGGTCGCGAAGCTGAGTGCTTGAAGACGGCCCCGTGCATTTGGCCCGGGGCGCTGTTCACGAACAGGCTTTTCGGCCTGTTTTCGTGCCCGGAATTGGCACAACGGCGCCGCTCGAACGAAGAAGGCCAACCCGGCCAACCAGTCGGCGTGCCCTTCAGATGTCGGGGAAGCTCCGATTACCGCGGAAAGTTAGGGGAAGCAGGAATGCCGACCATCAATCAGTTGGTGCGCAAGGGCCGCACGCCAAAAAGCAAGAAGTCCGGCGCACCAGCGCTTCTCTTCAGCTTTAACTCGCACACAGGCCGGCTGCGGAAGATTGCTGGCAAGGGGTCGCCTCAGAAGCGTGGCGTCTGCACCCAGGTGCGCACGCAAACGCCGAAGAAGCCGAACTCAGCGCTTCGCAAGGTCGCGCGCGTGCGACTTACCAACGGTATTGAAGTAACCGCCTACATCCCGGGTGAAGGTCATACGCTCCAGGAACACTCGGTGGTGCTCGTCCGGGGTGGGCGCGTGAAGGACCTCCCGGGCGTCCGATATCACATCGTCCGGGGGGCGCTTGATGCCACCGGCGTCAACAATCGCAAGCAAGGCCGTAGCAAATACGGCACACGCAAGAACGCCGCGGCAGGCGCACGCCGCAAGTAAGCCCTTCTCGCGCAGGGGCGCATCAGTTGAACCGGGAGATCTGAACCATGGCCCGACGCAATCGTCCTGTTCGCCGTCCCACGCCGCCCGATGCGCGGTACACGAACGTGCAAGTTCAGGTCCTCATTAACAAGCTCATGACGCGTGGCAAGAAAAGTACATCCGAACGCGTTGTCTACGGCGCGTTCGAGCGCATCCAGGGCCAGACGGGCCGTGACCCGCTCGACGTCTTCCAGCAGGCCGTCCGCAACACGACTCCCGTGCTCGAAGTGAAGCCGCGCCGCGTCGGCGGTGCGACGTACCAGGTGCCAGTCGAGATTCGTCCCGACCGGCGGCTTGCGCTCAGCATGCGCTGGCTGCTCGGTTCGGCCCGGAGCCGCAGTGGCCGCTCGATGTCCGAACGGCTCGCCAGCGAACTGCTCGACGCTGCAAACAATACCGGCGCTGCTATCAAGAAGCGCGACGACACCCACCGTATGGCCGAAGCGAACCGCGCTTTCGTCCATTACCGCTGGTAGCGGACGGAAGTAACAGGAGACCCATGCCTCGCCAGATCGAGATCGAACGCATCCGGAACATCGGCATCATTGCTCACATCGATGCGGGCAAGACGACCGTGACCGAACGCATCCTTTTTTATACCGGGAAAACCTACAAGATCGGCGAGTCCCACGAGGGTACCGCGGTCATGGACTGGATGGAGCAGGAGCGTGAGCGCGGCATCACCATCACGTCGGCCGCGACGACTGCTGAGTGGAACGAGCACTCCATCAACATTATCGACACGCCCGGCCACGTGGACTTCACCGCTGAAGTCGAGCGCAGCCTGCGCGTCCTTGACGGTGGGGTCGTGTGTTTCGATGCGGTCGCCGGGGTGGAGCCGCAGTCCGAAACCGTCTGGCACCAGGCCGACAAGTACAGCGTCCCTCGCATCGCGTTCGTCAACAAAATGGACCGCACGGGCGCGGATTACGATCGCACGATTGCGATGATGACGGACCGCCTGAGCGCGAACCCGATCGTCATCCAGCTGCCGGTTGGGAACGAATCCGATTTCGACGGCTGCATCGACCTTGTCGAGATGTGTTGGTGGTGGTTCGGCGGCGAAAAAGGCGACAAGCCGGAGCGCCGGGACATTCCTGCGAACCTGTTGGACGCCTCGATCGCTGCTCGCGAACGGATGGTCGAATCGGTGGGCAACGTCGATGACCAGATTGCGCTGAGCTATCTCGAAGGCCACGACATCTCCCTGCACGAACTCAAGAGCGGGATTCGGCGCGCGACGCTGGCAAATGCCGCTACGCCGGTACTTTGCGGCTCTGCGCTCAAGAACAAGGGCGTCCAGTTGATGCTCGATGCGGTGGTGGACTATTTGCCGAGCCCGGTGGATATCCCGCCGGTGACCGGGATCGATCCCAAGACGGGTGCCGAACTCGAACGTCACGCCTCCGACGAAGAGCCACTGAGCGCGATCGCTTTCAAGATTGTTACCGACCCGTACGTGGGCCGGCTCGCGTACTTCCGCGTTTACAGCGGCGTCCTTCGCGCTGGCGAGAACATCTACAATTCGACCAAGGGCGAACGAGAGCGCATCGGCCGAGTCCTGATGATGCACGCGAACCAGCGCGAAGAGGTTGATGCGATCTACGCGGGCGGCATCGCAGCGGCGGTTGGCCTCAAGAAGACGTTTACGGGCGACACCCTCTGCACGCAGGACCAGGCCATCATCCTGGAAAACATCACGTTCCCCGAGCCGGTTATCCGCGTTGCTCTCGAGCCGAAGAGCAAGGAAGACCAGGACAAGATGGGCGACTCGCTCATGAAGATGAGTGAGGAGGACCCGACGTTCCACTGGACGTTCGATGAAGAGACCGGCCAAACACTCATTTCCGGGATGGGCGAGCTTCACCTCGAAGTGATCGTCGACCGCATGCTGCGGGAACACAAAGTGTCCGCGAACGTGGGCCGTCCACAGGTGAGCTATCGCGAGGCTATCACGCACAAAGCGGTGGCCGAAGGGCGCTTCGTCCGCCAGAGCGGTGGCCGCGGCCAGTACGGTGTCGTGGAGCTTTCGGTGGAGCCGGGCGAACGGGGATCGGGCTTCCAGTTCGAGAACAAGGTCGTCGGAGGCTCAGTCCCGAAGGAATACGTGGGGCCGACCATGCAGGGCGCCAAAGAAGCACTGCAGGGCGGGATTCTTGCCGGATACCCGGTGCTCGATGTCAAAGTAACGTTGCTCGATGGCTCGACGCACGCGGTCGACTCGTCGGAGATGGCGTTCAAGAATGCGGGATCGATTGGGGTGAAGGAAGCGGCCCGCAAGGCCGGGCTCATCATCCTGGAGCCCATCATGCGGGTGGAAGTGCGCGCCCCTGAAGACTACTTCGGCCCAATCGTGGGCGACATAAATAGCCGGCGAGGCATCATCATGGGCACCGAGGCGATGGGCAAGACACAGATTGTCCACGCCCACGTCCCGCTTGCAGAAACGTTCGGGTACTCCACGGACCTGCGTTCCCTGAGCCAGGGGCGCGCGAGTTACAGCATGGAGTTTGATCACTACGAGGAAGTCCCGAAGAACATCGCCGCCGCGCTCGCAAAGCAAGCCGGCACCAACTAACAGGCTCCAAACGAGGAAAGGAAACCACCATGGCGAAGGCGAAATTTGAGCGGACGAAGCCGCATGTAAACGTGGGCACGATTGGCCATGTGGACCACGGGAAGACGACGCTGACGGCGGCGATCACGAAAGTGCTGGCGATGAAGGGCGAAGCCCAGTTTCGGGCGTTCGACTCGATCGACAACGCCCCGGAAGAGCGCGCTCGCGGCATCACGATTGCGATTTCGCACGTCGAATACGAGACGGAGGCGCGCCACTACGCACACGTGGACTGCCCCGGCCACGCCGACTACATCAAGAACATGATCACCGGCGCGGCCCAGATGGACGGCGGCATCCTGGTGGTGGCCGCACCGGATGGCCCGATGCCCCAGACGCGCGAACATATCCTGCTCGCGCGCCAGGTGGAAGTGCCCGCGCTCGTCGTCTTCCTCAACAAAGTGGACATGATGGAAGACGAAGAGCTGCTCGAACTGGTGGAGCTGGAGCTGCGCGAACTGCTGACCAGCCAGGAGTTCCCGGGGGACGACATCCCGATTATCCGGGGGAGCGCGCTCAAGGCGCTGGAATCGACCTCGACCGACCAGGAAGCGCCCGAGTACAAGTGCATCTGGGAGCTCATGAACGCGGTCGACAGCTACATCCCGACGCCGGTGCGGCCGCTGGACAAGCCGTTTTTGATGCCCGTGGAAGACGTCTTCGGGATCAAGGGCCGCGGCACGGTAGTGACGGGCAGGATCGAACGGGGCGTCGTCAAGACGGGCGAAGAGATCGAGATCATCGGCATCATCGAGACGCGCAAGACGACGGTCACGGGCGTGGAGATGTTCAAGAAGCTGTTGGACGAAGGGCAGGCGGGGGACAACGTCGGCTGCCTGTTGCGCGGCATTGAGCGGGACGAC
>DATNET010000043.1:0-8886 GCA_035606745.1 Tepidiformaceae bacterium | reverse complement strand
ACAACCCCGTGCTGCTGGATGCGTTTGTGTCGCAGCACACGCAGCGGATACGCGTTGGCCAGCTCGGCATCGTGCTCCCTGCGAGCAGCCCGCTGCGCGTGGCCGAAGACATCGCCATGCTCGACCACATGAGCGGAGGCCGCGCATTCGCTGGCTTCGCGCGCGGCTATCAGCGGCGCTGGGTGGATACGCTCGCGCAGCAGTACCACGATGTCCATGCCGCGCCTTCGAAGGAGCGGGACGCCGAGGTCGACCGGGTCAACCGGGCCGCCTTCGAGGAGTTCTTCGAGATCGTGCGACTCGCCTGGACCCAGGACACGTTCCACTACGAGGGCAAGTTCTGGCAAATCCCGCCAGCGAATGTCCCGTGGGACCTCGAAGCGACGCGGCGGATGGGACGCGGCATGGAGGGCGGGTTCGTACGCGAGATTGGTGTGGTGCCGAAGCCGATTCAGCAGCCCCACCCGCCGATCATGCAGCCATTCAGTTTTAGCGAGCCGACGATCCGCTGGTGCGCCCGGAACAGCGTCCAGCCGATCCTCGCGCCGGTGAATGCGGCGCTTGAAGAGTTCCTGTTCGGCGTCTATCACGAAGAGGCAAACAGTGCCGGGCGCCACCTTCAGCCGGGCGAGGGCATCGGCATCCTCCGCGACGTGGTGGTGGCCGATACCGACGAAGAAGCGTGGGCGCTGTGGCGCGCATCGGGCTCGTTTGTTGGTGCGGCGTGGTTCGCGCCGTTCGGCTTCGGCGCCGCCGTCCCGAACCCGGGCGAAGACCCGGCGGCGATCACGCCCGAAGTGCTGCACGAACGCGGCATCATGTGGGTCGGGAGCCCAGCGACGGTGCGCAAGCAGGTCGAGCAGACGCTTGAGCGGCTTCCACTGAAATATGTCATGGCGTGGCAGTACAACGGGCTGATGCCGCGTGCCGCGATCCAAAAATCGATGCGCCTCTTCATGGATGAGGTGCTGGCGAAGGTCTAATGGCACCGTCCGGCGAGGAGGCTGAGTCGTGCAAAAGACGCTGGTTTGCGTGGCCAATCGCATCGACGAGGGTGTGGCCCTCGCGCAGGAAGCTGAGGCTGCCGGATTCGATGCCATCTGGGCGACCGAGTTCCACAACCGCGACGTCTACACGTGGATGGCAGCGATGGGCCAGGGCACACAGAGCATCGCCATTGGCAGCGGCATCGCTTATGCCTTTGTGCGGCCACCGGTGCTCGTGGCCGCGGCCGCCGCGGATGTCGATGAACTGACCGGGGGCCGCGTGCTGCTGGGGTTGGGCACCGGTACTCAGCGGATGAACGAATCGTGGTATGGGCTGCCGTTCGCGAAACCGGCCGCGCGCATGGCCGAAGCGGTCGAGCTGATCCGCGCGACGTGGGATGCCGCCCGCGGTCCGCGGCTTCAGCATCACGGCCAGTTCTGGGACCTCGACATCGCCCCGTTCGGGCGGCCGCACCTTGCCCGGCCGCGCATCCCGATTTACATCGCAGGCGTCAACGCGCTCATGGCACGGACCGCGGGCGAGACTGCCGACGGCTACATCGGGCATCCTCTTTCGTCGCGGCGGTACATGCGAGAAGTCACGCATCCCGCAGTCGAGCGTGGGCTGCAACGTGCGGGCCGGGCACGGGACGCCATGACGATGGCGAACTACCTCATCTGTGCAATTCACGAAAAGGCAGAGCAGGCGCGGCACGAAGCTGCCCTCCAGATTGCGTTCCACGCGACCGTGTACACCTACCGGGCGATCTTCGAACTGCACGGCTTCGGCGCTGAGCGCGAAGCTATCCGCGCCGCGTTCGACCGCCGCGACGTGCCCGCCATGCTCGGCGCGGTGCCCGCCGAGATGGTGGATGAGTGCGCCATCGCCGGCACCCCGGAACAGTGCCTGGAACAGTTCAAACGGTATGACGGGATGCTGGACATGGCGATGTTCTTCGCGCCCAGCTTCGCCATCCCGGCGGCACGGGTGCTCGAAAACCAGCGCGCAATCCTCGCGACGTTCGGCGCCGCAGCGGCGTGAGGCGGCCTACCGGCGGCCCAACGCGCGCCGCAACGTATATGAGGCGACGTGCAGGCCGAGCCGGCCGCCGATCCCTGCGGCCGTCAACGCATCGAGCGCGACGTTGCCATCCATATGGGTGCGGTAGTAGCGCCACATCCCCTGGTGGTGGGCCGTCATCGCGCGATATGCCGCATGCCGGGAACTGCGCCCGATGCGGTGGTCGATGCGCGCCATCGGGTAGTAGACCACGCGCAGGCCGGCGTCGTGGGCGCGGCGGCAGTAGTCCACGTCTTCGATGCTGAAGAAGTAGCGGTCATCCAGCAGCCCGATGCGGTCGATCGTGCGCCGGTGGATAAGCATGCAAGCGCCTGAGAGCCAATCCACGTCCCGGACCTCGTCGTGGGGCCAATCGGTCATGAGGTAGTGCTGTGACCAGCGGTTGTTGGGCGCGAGCTTCGTCGTCAGGGAATGGCGGTTGAACACGGCCGTCAGGTGGCTCGGGAACGCCCGGCACGAGGCCTGGATGCTCCCGTCGGGGTTCTCGATGCGCGCCCCTGCGATGCCGGCCGACTCGTTCTCACGCAAGAACTGCGCCGCATCTTCGAGGTGCGAATCGAGCAGCCGGGTGTCCGGGTTGAGCAGGCAGATGACGTCGCACTCAGGCAACGCCCGGATGCCTTCGTTCACGCCGGCGGCGAAGCCCATGTTCCGCTGCCGCAAGCGTGCGCACCGCCGGGAACCGCGCCTTCACGGCTTCGAGCGTGTCATCCCCAGACGCGTTGTCGACGATGACCGTGTGCTCGAGTGCGGCGGGCAGGTGCTGTTGCATGGAAGCAAGGCATGCGAGCGCATATGCCCGGCACTTGAAGGTCACGATGACGAAGCCGGGGCTCATAGCCCGGGGCTCACGAACCCTGGGTGCCAGGGTTTACGGCCCGCTGGCGCACGCACGTTCATAGGCTCGCGACCTCCCGGTACACATCGACGGTCTCTGCCGCCGCACGGTCCCACGAGAACTTTGCGGCGTGCGCTGTGCCGCGTTCCTGCCATTCGGTGTGCCAGCCGCGGTCGTCGAGGAGCCGCGCGGCTTCCCGCGCGATGGCTTCCGGGTCGCGAATCGGGACGAGCACGGCGGCACCGGCGAGGATGTCGTCCATGGCCGGCGCGAAGGAGGCGATGACGGGCGTGCCGCAGGCCATCGCCTCGAGCGGTGGGAGGCCGAAGCCCTCGTAGAGCGACGGGAAGACGAGCACCGCTGCCCCTGTAAGGAGCGCAGGCAGCGCGTCGTCTGCAAGGTAGCCGACAAAGCAGACGCTCGCGGCCACCCCGAGGCTTGCTGCCTCCGCCTGGAGCGCGGCTGATAGCGGGCCATCGTTTCCGGCGAGCACGAGCGAAATCGGCCGTCCTTGTTCCCTCAAGACCGCCAGCGCGCGGATGGCGTCGATGGCGCGTTTGCCCGGTTCCGCCGTCCCGAGGCAGAGCAGGTACGGCTGTGTGATGCCCAGTTGACGCCGCAGCGCCTCCACCGCTGCATCGTCCGCTCGCACAAGGCCGGCGCGAGGTGCTTCCGCGATCACGCGGATGCGCTCGGGTGCGTAGCCAAGGAAGCGAATGGCGTCGCCGGCGACGGCGCGCGACGGCACGATCAGTCGCTCGGCCCGCCGGGCAGTATTCGCCAGCGCCCGGTAGTACCAGCGTTGGCGGCGCTGATAGCGGTTGGGCAGGCGGTAGAACGTGAGGTCGTGGGCGGTGGCGACGCGCGGCACAGCGGAACGCAGGGGTGTCGAAAAATGGGCGCCGTGATAGACATCGGTGTGCTGTTCTTGCAGCAAGCCGGGGATGGTCCGCTGCTCCCATAACGTCCGCACGAGCGGCCCGCGGCGTGGTGAGGCGATCACCCGGCCGCCCGCATCGATTGGGTGCGGGGCCACGGTCACGAGGTCGACGTCGCCCCGCCGGGCAAGGGCTCGTGCGAGCTCGATCGTGTAGATGCCCGCCCCGGCGGGGCGCTCGGGGAGAGCACTCGCATTGAGCAAGACCCGGATGGGAGCGGAAGCCACAGCTCGGGAGGTCACGGGCCGATGGTACGGCGATGGCCGTCAAGGGTGTGTCGGCCTTCGGCGTGTGGAAGGATGGGGGGCCAGGCCTGCCCGGATTCGAAGGAGAGATGGCTGTCCGGGCAGCGTTATCACTGAGCCATAGGCCGAACCTATATGGTAAGCCTCTGCATGTATCCACCTGGCCTATGGATTGTACCGAAAGGATACATGGCGCCCTCTGGCTCGCGCCTGTGTTCGCGCCGATTCTGGATATGGAGCCGGAAGCATCGAAGCAGCAGAAGCCGAATCGATGTCACGCCCAGCCGGCGCCTTTATGGGAGCAACAACAATGAAGCGACGCATGGTTATCTGCCCGTCCTGCGACCTCCAGTTCCAATCCGCGCGCGAGAAGACGTACTGCCCGGGCTGCCACCAGTTCGTGGAGCCCCGGCCAGCCGAGGCTGCCGCTTAGTTCGGCGGACCGTCCGTGGCTCAGCCGCGGGCCCGCCGGGCGGCGGCGTCTGGCAAAGGTACGGCTTGCGATGGGCTCAGCCGTCGCGACAATTGATCGTAGCCCCACTTTTTTGCGAGGTGGTCTACGTGACAGACAAACAACTCCATGCTGTTCGAGCGGAACAACCCGAAGACCTCACCCGGCTTTTCGTACAGTTTGCCAACGATGGCGATGCGGAAGCGCTCGCCGGGCTCTATGAGGCTGATGCGGTCGTCGGGTTCCCTCCCGGACAACAGACGGTTGGCCGGGCGGCAATCCGCGCGCTTTACGACCAGATGCTCGCCAGCAAGCCGAAGTTCAAGCAGGAAACTCCGCTGCCGACCCTTCGCGTGGGAGACCTTGCGTTGACCGGCACGCAGTCGTCCGACGGCACGGGCGGCCGCGTCCAGGTGGTGCGCCGTCAGGCCGATGGCAGTTGGCTGCGGATCATCGACCGTCCTGAGAATCCCGGCGTTGCTGGGGAGGCGCAGCCGTAGTCGCTTCGATTGAGGCTATCAATTCCGGCATTCGCAATTCCCTTCGAACCCTGTATTGTGCGGATCTGAAGCTGCTGGCGCGGCCAGGGCGACAGACAGACCGGAGGCGGCGCATGCCAACTGACACCCTCACCGCACACACTGAACAAACGATCGAAGTGGCCGGCTTGAGCCTGCGCATGATGCAGGGTGGCACCGGCGACCCCGTTGTAGTGCTCCATCATTCGACCGGGAACCCGGGCTGGATGCCGCTCCACGAACTCCTGGCGGCCCGCTACTCGGTCACCGTCCCGGATATGCCCGGGTACGGGCAATCGGCACGTCCCGAATGGGCCCGCGATGCGCGTGATATCGCAATCCTGATGAACCAGGCGCTCGACCGTCTCGGCCTTACTGCCGGGGTGACGCTCGTGGGTCTTGGGTTCGGCGGCTTTGTCGCGGCGGAGATGGCGACCATGGACCAGCGCCGCCTGCGCGCGCTCGTCCTGGTCGGGGCGGCCGGAATCCAGCCCGATGAGGGTGAGATCCTCGATGAGATGCTCGTCGACTTCGAGGAGTACGTGAAGGCCGGATTCAGCAGCGATGCCGCGTTCGCCGATGTCTTCGGCGACGAGGTAGGGAAAGAACTCAAGCAGCTCTGGGATTACAGCCGCGAAATGACGGCCCGGCTCACATGGAAGCCGTACATGTTCAACCGCCGCCTGCCAGCACTTCTTAGCGAGGTCCGCACGCCGTCGTTGCTCATCTGGGGAAGCCGCGACGTGGTGGTGCCAATCGGCGCAGCGCGGCGTTACGAAGCAGCGTTGCCAAACGTCCGCCTGGAAGTGGTTGAGGGGGCCGGACACCTCGTCGAGTTGGAAGACCCGGCGCGCGTGGCCGATGAAATCGCAACCCACCTTGCCGCGAACGCCGCGGACCCACGTCGCCTCTAACACCAAAATCACGCGTGGCGGTGGCGCTACGCGAGGCAGGAGCTCTCGATGTTTGTTGGATATTTCACGGAACGACCCTACCAGGACCCCGGCTCCGGCTATTTCGGGGCCACCGGCGCGGACATCACGGACCTGACGCTCAGCAATCGTGCTTACGACCCCAAAATCGGCGCCGAACTTTACAACCGCTACCTCGATGAAAAGGTTTTCGCCGAAGAGATGGGTTTCGATGGGCTCATGCTCAACGAGCACCACAGCACGCCGTTCTGCATGGGTGGCGTGATGAATGTTGAGGCGGCCATCCTCGCCCGGATCACGAAGCGCGCGAAGATCGTGCTCATGGGCAACGTCCTGCCGATCTGGGACGACCCGCTGTGGTTGGCCGAGGAGCTCGCGGAGATCGACATGATTTCGCGCGGCCGTCTCGTGACGGGTTGGGTGCGCGGCACCGGCCGCGAAAGCGTGGCCCACAACGCGCAGTCGCCGTTCAACTGGGAGCGCTTCCAGGAAGCCCACGACTTCGTGGTCAAGGCATGGACCGACCCGGGCCCATTCCGATGGGAGGGCGAGCACTACAACTACCGGTACGTAAACCCGTGGTCGCGCCCCTACCAGCAACCGCATCCGCCCATCTGGATCCCCGGCGTCCTGAGCCGTAACACCGTCGCCTGGGCGGCAAAGCATCGCTACCCCTACGTCATGCTCGCGACCGAACTTGAACCGACTAAGAAGTCGTTCGACTACTACCACGAGGTCGCGCGCGAAGAGGGGTACGAGGCTGGTACGCAGCACACGGGGTACCTCTTCAAGGTCCACGTGGATGAGACGGAGGAGCTGGCGGAGGCGGCCGGACGCAAGTACATCCAGGGCCCCAGTAACCCGTTCCTCGAAGGCAACCAGGGGAACGTCCGCCCGTTTATTCAGAACCTCCCCGGCATGACCTCCCGGACGAACCTCTTGCCGACCGTCCAGAGCTTCGCCCTGGCTGCGTCACGCGGTCGCCAGAAGGAGCACAAGGAGGCAGTCTCCGCCGACAAGCAGGACAAGGCGGACTACCTGGGCACGTTTGAAGACCAGATCGACAAGATGAGCATCATCACGGGCACGCCCAAGACGGTGATCCCGAAGATCCGGCACGTGCTCGAATATCTCCGCCCCGGCAGCATCTTTTTCTGGGATGGCGACGGCGCCATGAACCACGACGATGCCATGCGCAGCCTCCGGCTGATGGGCGACGAGGTCATCCCGGCGGTCCGCGAGATGGGCAAGTCGCTGGACCTCAATAGTCCGTTCGAAATGGACGTGAAGACGAACAAACCCGTCGAAGCCACGAGTGTGTGACCGGCTTTCCCTGCTCTCCCGCTGGGCAGGGGAGTGGGGCAAGCGAGGCGTCGATGCGGACGCAGGGGCGAAGGCGTGCCATGACTGAGCCCGATGTGGTCGTCATTGGTGGCGGCCCCGGCGGAACCACCGCCGCGACGATGCTCGCGCGCAAAGGCTGGGACGTACGCCTGTTCGAACGGGAGCGGTTCCCGCGCGAGCACGTGGGCGAATCGCTGCTCCCTGCCAGCATCCCGATCCTTGAGGAGATCGGGGCACTGCCGGCCATCGAAGCGGCGGGATTTCTGCCAAAGTGGGGGGCGACCATGGTCTGGGGCGCATCGCCTGAGCCCTGGAGCTGGTACTTCCGCGAGACGAACATCAAGCATCCGCACTCCTACCAGGTCTGGCGGCCGCAATTCGACCATATACTCCTCGAGAACAGCCGCGCTCACGGTGTCGATGTCCGCGAAGGCCATCGCGTCGTCGACGTGCAGTTCGAGAGCGGCAGGGCCACCGGAGTCCGCGTGGCCGCCGATGGGCGCGAGGAGTTCGTGCCAGCCCGATTCGTTGTCGACGCCAGCGGCCAGGCAGGGTTGCTAGGCCGGAAGCTCGCGTTGCGCCGCCCGGACGAGCAGTTCCGCAACCTCGCCCTGTACGCGTACTTCGAGGGCGCCGAACGGCTGCCCGAGCCGGATCAGTCCAACATCTTCATCGAGTCCTACAGCGATGGCTGGGCGTGGGTCATCCCGCTGCACACGGGTCAGGCGAGCGTGGGATTTGTGGTCGATAGCGCCGCCGGGCAGGAGGCGATCGCGAGGCTCGGGCTCGAGGCTGCCTACGCTGAACAGCTCGCCCGAGCACCGCACGCGAGCCGCATGCTCCGCGCAGCAAAGCAGTGTGGTGCGGCGCGCGTCATCCGCGACTGGTCGTACGTTTCGGAGGAGGTCGCGGGCGATGGCTATGTGCTCGTGGGCGATGCGGCGTGTTTCATCGACCCGCTGTTTTCGACGGGTGTACACCTCGCCCTTTCGGCCGGCGTGCTGGGCGCGGCATACGTCACGACCGCGCTCAAGGAACCGGGCATGCGCGAAGCGGCTGGCGCTGCCTACAAGTCGCTCTACTACGAACAGTACGGGCTGTTCCGCGAGCTCGCGCGGCTCTTCTACGCGACGAATCGCACGGTCGACACGTATTTCTGGGAGGCGCGGCGGATACTCAACGCCGAGGATTCCATGACGCCGCGATCGGCATTCATCCGAGCCGCGGCGGGACAGCCACCGAACGGCTACGAACGCATGGTGTTCGTGCATGGCGACGCGCCACCCGAATTCGTCGAGGGCATCAGCAGCCTGGAGGGCGAGCGGGCGGCGCGTCAACGGCAGCTCGCGGAGCTACCTGGAACGAGCCGCGGGGTCTCCCTGCTCGGTTGCGTGCCCGTGTTGGCGCCGGGCGTGGCGGTCGAACGGCAGGCAGTGCTGGGTGAAGGCGAATTCGGCTGGGGTATGGTTATCACCGAACCGGGACGCGCCGGCCACGTCCCGGTGAGCGCATTCGTCGCGCAACTCGTTGCCGCGATCGATGGCGAAACCGCG
>DATNET010000037.1:0-5751 GCA_035606745.1 Tepidiformaceae bacterium | reverse complement strand
CTGCGGGGCTTTGACGCGCAGCGTGTCGCGCAACGCATCGGGCAGGCGGACCACGTTCAGGCCATTCTCTTCGCACGCGTCGGCCGATTGCACACTGCGGCCACCGCCACCGCCGACGACAGCTACGTTGTTGCCCCTTACCGGCACCATGAGCGAGGCGCCGAGCATGAGGTCGAGAAGCTGTTCCTGGTTGCGCGCCTCGAGCGCCCCGGCCTGGCGCACCACGGTCGACCACAGCTCGGCCGTGCCGGCGAGCGCGGCTGTGTGGGAGGCTGCGGAGCGCGCGCCGGCCTTCGTCCGCCCGGCTTTGTGGATGATGACAGTCTTGGTCTCGGCGGCGGCCCGCAACCCTTCGAAGAAGCCCCGGCCATCGGGCACACCCTCGACGTAGGCCCCGATGACGGCCGTCTCGTCGTCATCCGCGAGGTAGCGGAGAAGCACGCCGGGCGTGACATCAAGGCCGTTGCCATAGTTCGCCACCTTGCCGAATCGCAAGCCGCGGGCGTTTCCCCGGACGATCACTTCGACGGCGTTATTCCCGCTCTGGCTGAGAAATGCCACTGAGCCGCGGTCCTGTGGAAGGTCTGGGCGGAAGGCGATTGCACCAGCTGGGTGGTAGAGGCCCATGCCGTTCGGGCCGAGGATGCGCACGCCAGCCGCTGCCGCTTGGCGCCCGATCTCCCGCTCGAGCTCGGCGCCGGATTCCTCGCCGGTCTCGCTCAGGCGTCCGGTGAACAGGTGCAAGAACCGCACGTGGCGGGCCGGGCATTGGGCGATGAGGCTGAGTACCCCGGCCGCAGGGATGCACGAGATGACAAGGTCAACGTCGCCGGGGATGGCCTCCAGGCTTGGATACGCCTTGTAGCCGGCCACCTCATCAGCGCGAGGATTGATGGGGTACACCGGGCCTTCGAACCCGAACTCCTTCAGCGAGCGGACGTAGTCATGGCCGGCGCTATCGACGTTGGTGGATGCCCCGGCCACGGCGACGGAACGGGGGCGGAAGAGCAGGTCGAGGTCTGGGCGGGGCAGGTCAGTCACGGGGGAAGTATAGAGAGTTCCGAGTTCCGAGGCCCGAGGCCCGAGTGGGTGGGGGCGAGGCCCGAGGCCCGAGTGCGAGTTCCGAGTGGGTCGTTCCGGGTGCCGCGGCTGAAGCGGCGCGCATGCGGGGCGGCCCTCACCCCCCGCCCTCTCCCGGCGATGCGGGAGAGGGAGCCGATAGTTACCGGATTCTGATCACAAATCCAAAATCTGAGCGGTCGTGCCTCGGCGCTCGGTCCTCGGTTCGTCGGTGGTACGGCGCGCACGAGCCGCGGCTGGAGGAAGCGGCGCGCATGCGGGGCGGCCCTCACCCCCCGCCCTCTCCCGACGATGCGGGAGAGGGAGCAGATAGTTGACGATGCCAAATATTTGATCAGAGCTCCAAAATCTGAGCGGTCGTGCTTCGGCACTCGGGCCGCACTCGGGCCTCGGAACTCGGGCCTCGGAACTGGTACGCTGGATGCATGGCCCTACGCCACCCTGAACGGCCGCCATGGCTTAAGGTGCGCTTCCCCGCCGGTGGTGGGGATGGCAATTATGAGCGGTTGCGCGACCTCATGCGCACGCAGCAGCTCCACACGGTCTGCGAAGAGGCTCGCTGCCCCAACATCGGCGATTGCTGGAGCCGCGGGACGGCCACGTTCATGATCCTCGGCGACACTTGCACGCGTTCGTGCGGCTTCTGTGCCGTGGCGACGGCCAGGCCCGGCGCGGTCGACCACGGTGAGCCGGCCCGAGTTGCGCTTGCCATTCAGCAGATGGGCCTGCGCCATGCCGTCATCACGAGCGTAAATCGCGATGAGCTGGACGACGGCGGCGCCAGCATCTTTGCGGAGACGATTCGCTGGACTCGCCGGCTTTCGCCCGGCACGACGATCGAAGTACTTATCCCCGACTTTCGGGGTGACCGTGCTGCGCTGGAGGCCGTGCTGGCAGCGCGGCCGGAGATCCTCAATCACAACACCGAAACAGTCCCCCGGCTTTATCGCCAGGTGCGGCCACAGGCGATCTACGAACGCTCACTGGAGGTGCTCCGCCAGGCGAGGGAGATAGACCCCGGCACGCGCACCAAGAGCGGCGTCATGGTGGGCCTGGGCGAGACGCGGGACGAGCTGCTCGCGGTCTTCGAGGACCTTGCCGCGAACGGCGTCGAAATTCTGACCGTTGGCCAATACCTGCAACCCACGCCGGCGCATCTCCCCATTGCCCGCTACTGGCACCCGGACGAATTCGCGGAACTCAAGACTGCCGCGCTCGCGATGGGTTTCGCGCACGTCGAGGCGGGGCCGCTGGTCCGGAGTTCGTACCACGCCGAGGAGCAGGCGGGACGTGCCGGGGACGGTGGCGCGCTGCGCCCTCGGGAATTCGCCGGGGAGCCGATCCCGCTCGTTGCAATCAACGCACCGCTCGTCTGAACGGCGGGCTGCGCTGCGAGGTGGCGTGAGGCCCGTACGGGAAACCCCGCGATCTCTGCCCGGCTCATGCAGATGGTGTAGACCATAACGTGTTGCCATCGTCCATTAGGACGGGACACCGAGCATGGGCAATCTGAAAAAGAGCCACGACGAAGAGCACTATCGCCGCGAAGCGATGGGCGCGTTTGCCCACGAAGTGCGCACGCCACTCACCTCGATCCGGATGGTCATGGAGCTGGGCCGCCGGCAGGCGCCCGCGGGGCAGGTTGCGCTCGACGGGGAACTTACCGCCATGCTGGCCTCATCGGTGGACGACTTGCAGCGGTTGGCCGACGACCTCCAGGAGGCGTCCCGCTTAGAACGAGGCAAGCTCGCGCTCGGCCGTGGCCCTGCCGACCTCGCGGCCGTGGTCGCTGCAGCGGGCGAACTTACGGCGCCGCATATTGTCATCGAGCACGAAGTAGCGCAGGGCATGGAAGGCCCCTGGGATGCTCCCCGGTTGGTCCGCGCGGTTGCCGGATTCGTTGAGTCGGCGAACCGCATGGGCGATGGCAGCGGCACGGTCCGGCTGACGGCCGCCGGCTCCCAAAACACCGTTGAATTGCGTTTCGTTAGCGGCGAAACCTGCGCCGGGGCGATGGACCTTGCGGCTGACGCGGGCTTCGCGTTCTTCCGCTCGAGGCTTTTCGTGCTGGCGATGGGCGGCACGGTCGAATGTGCCCGCGCTCCGCGCCACGCGACAATCATGGTGGGTCTTCCTTATGCTAGGCGGGATCCTGCGCAAGGAGGCTCGTCCTAGCATGCTGAAAGCGCTGCGAATTTTGCTGGCCGAAGACGAGCGGACGATCTCTCGGCTCATCCGCCAGGTGCTGACTTCGGCCGGGCACGAAGTGATCGGCGTGCAGACGGCTGCGGATGCGATCGCCAACCTGAAGGCGGGATCGTTCGACCTCATCCTGTTGGACCTGAACCTGGCCGATGGAGATGGCTTCCGCGTGGTCGATGCCGTGCGGCTGATGGCCGGCGACAACACCGCGCCCGTGCCGGTGCTGCTGATGACGGGCGAGCACCACTTCGAGGACAACGACCCACGAATGGCGCAGGTCTCGGGCGTGCTCTGGAAACCGTTTGCCCTTGATGACCTCGAACGGGCCGTGGGGCGCTTCTCGGCCTGACGTTAGCCTGCTGCCCCGGTGGCACCGGGCACGAGCAGTTGCACATCCTCGGTCCGCCAGAGGTACCAGCAGGCGACGCTCGCGTAGGGCCGCCAGCAGGCGCCAATGCGTTGCACGTCTTCGGGTTTGGGCATGGCTTCGAGGCCGTACTGCCGCATAATCGCGCGATTGATGCCCACATCGTTGACGGGCAACACATCCGGCCGGCGCAGATGGAACATCAGGAACATCTCCGCGGTCCAGCGGCCGATGCCCCGCACGCGGGTGAGGTGCGTGATGATCTCTTCGTCTTCCCACTCTTCGAACGCTTCCGCGCCGAGTTCGCCCGAGACAAAGTGTTCGGCGAGGCTGCGCAACGAGAGCGCCTTGTTGCGCGAAAGGCCGGCCGAACGCAACGTCTCGTCGTCTTTGGCCAGGACTTGCGCGGGGAGCGGGAACGGCCCTTCGGTTGGCGACCAATCCGGGTCGGAACGGCTCAAAGACCGGCCATCGCCGGTGTCTTCTGCGAACAGCGCGACAAAGCGCTGATAGATCGTGCCGGCGGCTTTGCCACTGAGTTGCTGGAAGATGATCGCCCTCGCCAGCGAGCGGAACGGGTCCTCGGCGTCGGCCCGCATAGCGTATGGCCCTATTGCCGCGAGGATGCGCGCCATTGTTGGGTCCGCGGCTGTGAGGTGAGCCAGCGCATCTTCTGCCTGGAATTCGTGTGCCATGGCGGAGAGCGTACCAAGCCGGCGCAGAGGAGCAATCACCGGGCACCGCCGCATCAACGTCACAGACACTCGCATGTTGCTCATTTCCTGACGCGGGCCGGTGGTACAATGTCTGTGTGGGCCAAGAATAATTGGCGCCGGGCGACGACCTCGCCCGGTACTGGCGCCGCTGCCAGCCTCATGAGGAGTCTCCAGTCGTGTCGTACTTTCCTTCTTCTGAACAGACCCGGCCAATTGCCGAGGGACGCCTTGCGAGCGGACTGCTCGGCAAGATTTTCGGGTTGCTCGCCTTTTCGCTAGCGTTCGCGACCGTTGGCGGTTGGGTTGGCGCGCAGATCGGCACAGCGTGGTTCTTCCCGCTCGTTATCGCCGAGTTCGCGCTCATCTTCGTGGTCCAGGCGGTGCGCGAAAAAGAGGGCGTGAACCTGCTGGCGCTGTACGCCTTCGCCTTCGTTAGCGGCATGACGATCGGTCCGATCGTGGCCGCATACACGAGTGCCGGTCTGGGCTCGGCCGTGCTTGAAGCGGGCGCGATTACGGGCGTGATGACCGTCGCCCTTTCCGGCTATGCGCTCGTCACCAAGCGCGACCTCAGTGGTCTTCGGCCATACCTGTTCATGGCGCTGATTGGCCTGATCGTGGTCATGGTGCTGAACATCTTCATCGGCGGGACGGTGCTTGAGACCGCGCTGAGCTGGGCCGGCGCTCTGTTGTTCAGTGTTCTGCTCGTGTTCGATGTGAACCGCGCCAAGTATGCGCCCGACACCATGGGCAACGCCGTCATGCTGACGCTCGGCATCTACCTCGACATCGTCAACCTGTTCCTGTTCGTGCTGCGGATTATTGGCGGGGGCCGCTAAACAGGGAACAGGGAACAGGGAACAGGGAACAGGGAACAGTAGGCCCGAGCCTGCCCGGCTGCCGTTCCTGGTGCAGCGGGTAGGTCTTCGGCCTTTTTCGGTGGTTAAGTCACAACTGGGCGGGCTGTCTCGTCTTTCCTTCAGTAGCGGGTTGCCAGTCGCAGCACCGCGTGGAGGTAAGGAACCATGACAACGCAACAGACCGATCTGATCGTGGTTGGGGGTGGCCTTGCGGGGCTTGCCGCTGCCGCGTACGCCGCCCGCGCTGGCCTTGCGGTCACGCTTCTCGAACGCGCCCACGAAGCTGGCGGGCTGGCGCGCACAACCGATGAATCGGGTTTCCAGCTGAACCTCGGAGCGCACGCGCTGTACCTTGGCGGCCCGGCCGAGTCCGTCCTTGGGGAGCTCGGCATTCCCTTCAGCGGCGGCGTGCCCCAACTCAGGACGTACCAGGTCAGTCGGCGAGGAAAGCTCTTCCCCTTCGTTTACGGGGCGCGCAGCCTCGCCACGAGCCGCGTGTTCGGGCCACGTGCCAAGCTTGAAATGG
>DATNET010000196.1:0-6499 GCA_035606745.1 Tepidiformaceae bacterium | reverse complement strand
TCGACAATTACGGGAATATCGAGGAACCCGATCTCGCCTTGGAGGAACCGGCCGACGGCTATTTCATCGGCAGCTGCCATGGCTGCCGGGTACGTTCCACCCTGGCGCCCCGCGTCCATCGCCAGCCGTAGACAGGGGAAGCGCTGCATATCCGGCTTGCCAAACGTCAGCGTACCAATCGTCGCGAGGTCCAACGCTGGCGCGGGCGGCGTCGGCATCCGGTCCGGATATGCCAGCGCGCACTGGATAGGCAGGCGCATGTCAGGCACGCCCAACTGCGCTTTCACGCTGCCATCGCTGAATTCAACCAGGGAATGGACTATGGATTCGCGGTGCAGGACAACCTCGACCTTCTCCATGGGCACGCCGAACAGCCACATCGCCTC
Source organism: Tepidiformaceae bacterium (assembly GCA_035606745.1). GTDB lineage: Bacteria > Chloroflexota > Dehalococcoidia > Tepidiformales > Tepidiformaceae > DATNET01. The sequence goes on along the minus strand of DATNET010000196.1, from coordinate 6,113 downwards.
GATCGTCTCCATGCCCTTGTTCATCAGGCTCGCGCTATCGACCGTGATCTTGGCTCCCATCTTCCATGTGGGGTGGTTAAGTGCCTGTTCAGCGGTGACGCGGGCCAGCCGGGACTCGTCGAAATCGCGGAAAGCCCCGCCGCTTGCGGTCAGAAGGATGCGGCGAATGGGGTGCCGTTCTTCGCCCCAAAGGCACTGCCAGATGGCCGAATGTTCGCTATCCACCGGCCGCAGCTCGCCCCCGCCGGAAAGCATCGCGCGGCGTACGAGGTGGCCCGCCATGACCAGCACCTCTTTGTTCGCGATGGCAACAGGCCGGCCAAGTTCGAGCGCCTTCAGCGTCGGGGTCAATCCGGCCGAGCCAGCGGTACCGACAAGGAGGATATCCACGTCCTCAGCGGTTGCCATATCGTCCATGCCGACAAAGCGGGCGCCCACCGCCCGGGCAGCGTCTCGCAAGTCGGTCGATTCGGCCTCGGACGAAAGGTACGCGGGCCGGAATTCGGCGACCTGGCCGGCCAGTGCCTCGGTGTTGCGGCCCGCTGCGAGGGCGACCACCTGGAAACGCTCGGGCAGCTGGCGGATCACGTCCAACGCCTGGCGGCCAACAGAGCCGGTCGAACCAAGGACCGCGACGCGGGTACGTAGAGTGCTCGCACCAGTGCTCACGCAACCATCCTAGCCGCTGGAGGCGAACGGTGACAGGAGGATGCCCGCCTCCACGATGGACCCATCAATGCGCGCCTCGTGGACGTCTTTCGCAACGAGCTGGCGCGGGCAATACTGGGCCAATGACGACGGGCATGCTCTTGGTCGCAGATGGCAACAACCTCGCCTGGGCTGGTTTCCACGCCCTTCGCCGGCCGATGGGCGCGGATACGCCGGAAAAGAAGGCGCGGGCGGCGTTACTTGGCTTCACACAAAGCCTGCTTGGGATCATCATTCGCGGCGGCGAGCCCCCGGCTTCGAGACCTATCGAGGCGCCTCCGGGCACAGTCGCGGGCGCCGCCGTGGTATTTGATGAGGGTCGCCCGCTGCGCCGGCGAGCCATCTTTCCGGGCTATCAACTCGGCCGCGAGGGCGACCCGAACTTCATGGACAACGAGCCGTTCGTGCTCGAAGCCATCGCCCAGTTCTGCGAGGTGGCCTCAGCGTTGCCAATCGCCGTGCTGCGCGGGGTAAACACCGAGGCGGACGACCTGATGGCCGCCGTCGTGTTGCAAAGCACCACGTCCAGGGTACGGATCGCCTCGACTGACCGTGACTTCCTCCAACTCGTGGACGAACGCATATCGGTGTACGCACCGGTGAAACGGCTGATTATCGATGCCGACAACTTCGCAGCCGCCGTTTCGCCGTCAGGCAGCGACGCTGTCGTCGTGCCGTTCCCGCGCGAGCGCTACCTTGACTATCGCGCTGCCAGCGGCGACGCCAGCGACAACCTGCCGGGCATCGCTGGCGTGGGCGCGCTCACAGCAGCGCGACTACTCGCAGCAGCGCCCATGGAGGCGTACTTCCGCGAGCCGTCGCGGGCGACGGTTGCGCTGGGCCGCCGAAACCAGAAGCTCGAAGCGTCACTCGGTTCGCCGCAGACACACGCGCAGTTCGAACGCAACCGCGAACTCATGGATCTGCGCGCCGCTGCCGAACGCTTCCCCGACCTTACGGAGTACACGCGCACCGGGACCTGGGACGAGGCGGCATTTCGGGAGTGGGTGAAAGCGCAACGCATCGCCGGGCTCGACGTGAACGCGGCGTGCCGCGCAATGGAATCGTTGGCCGCCGCGGTATCGGCCTAGCGACCTATGTGGCCTGGCGGCTTACACTGAGGAAGGCACGCGGGGGCGATTAACTCAGCGGCTAGAGTGTCTCCTTTACACGGAGGAGGTCGGGGGTTCGAATCCCTCATCGCCCACCACAGAAACGCCAACGGCCCGGTTTGTCGCTGCTCCGGCTACCCGCCCTGGTTGAGCAGAACCGGCTCGAACCCCATCATCCCGCGCAGCAGGTTTATCTCGCCCCGGTGACCGTTGAGGTGGATGACCAGGTGCAGGTTGATCGACTGCCCCAGCGCCTCAGTGCGGTCTCCGAGCTTCACCTCGCGTTCGAGTCCAGCATCGTCAAGTGACGAGAGGTAGGCATCTGCCAGGCCGGCGACCTGTCCCTGGTACTCCTTGAAGGCATCGAGCGAAGCGATGTGCAGCGAGCGCGCATCCTCCGTCGATTGGCCCGTCCCGAAGCCCTTTTCGGGCAGCCCGGTTTTCTCAGCCCAGGCGCCCGTCTCCCATTCACTCTGTTTGCCCTGGAAGATCTGTTGGAAGAACAGGTCTTCGATGCGTGCGCCGTGCCACATGCACCACGCAATCGAATGTGATTGGCCTTCGGGGACGAAGTGCAGCTGGTCATCGGTCAGGCCATCAGCCGCGCCTCGGAATCCCCGGTGGATGAACTCCAGCGTCTGCTTCATGAAATCGATCGCGGTCACAGCGCCCTCCCGATCCGTGCTCGGGTGCGACTATACATCTTCATGACGCGGCTGGACTGCACTTTCAGTCCTTGAACACCGTCACGTAGAGCCACATGTGGCCGCTCAACACACTCGCCACCCCAACGCTTGCGAAGCGCGGTTCGAGGATGTTGGCGCGATGGCCGGGGCTCGCCATCAGCGCGTCGAACGCCGCCTCCACCGTCTGCGCATCCACATAGTTGTTCCGAGCGAGGTTCTCCCCGGCGAGGCGGTAACTCACACCGCGCGCCGCAAGTTCGGTGAAGGCGCTTTCGCCGTCCGGCGAGTAGTGGTCGAAATATCCGTTTTCGATGAGGTTGTTGGCGCGCGCGAGTGCGACGTCCTGCAGCGTGGCATCCACCACCAGCGCTGGCAGTCCTGCATCGGCGCGCGCGGAGTTCATCATGTCCAGCAACGCACTTGACTTGGCCGCCGAATCCGTCGCCAATGCTGGCGGCGCTACCGGCGTGGGCGTGGGCAGCGTTTGCTGAGGAAGCGTGCCCACCGCGGCTGTGCCGGTGGCCGCTTCAGGCGTCGCGGTGGCAGACAGGTGGGATTCGGCTGGTGTTGATGCGATCGAAGGAGCCACCGCGGCCGAGCTTGGCGACAATTCGGCCCCCGGCGTGGCGGCCGCTGGGGTGGCCGCAGCGATAACCGCGGTTGCCTCATCGGGCGGGGTAGCGACATCCGTCACGCCGCGGACCTGGCCCGTAGCAGCGGCTGTCGCGCTGGGTGACACCTGCGTAACAACTGAGGGCTCGGCGCCGGAGATCGGCGCCACCTGTGCCGATGCTCTTGATCGAGAGGCCACGGCTTGCGCGCCCGGCGCGGATGTCAGTGCTCGCGCCATTCCAGCGAACGACAGGCCGATGCCGAGCAACAGAAACCACGTAAACGGCTTGCGAAACGGCATGCCTTGAATTTCGGTTAACCGGCGGGGCACGGACATCGGGGAAACCCCCGGCGACAGGAGGACCCATGCAACCTCTCACTCCCGAACGGCCCTACGCCGGCCTGCCGCCGCTCGTGGGCCTCCGCCTTGTTGTGGTTTCGAATTCGCTTGAGCTTGCATTCGACCGCGCGCGCGGCCTCGAAGCCGTTGGCTATCACGCCACAGCCTGCGCTGATTCAGCGGCGCTCGTGAGTGGACTGACCAGTGCCGCGCCGGGGGCCATCGTGGTCGACCCCGGCCGCGAGTCCGGCTTCCCGGGGGATATCGTGGCACGCGTGCGGGAGCGGCTCTCAGCGCCGTTGCTGGCCGTCGGGTGCGCGGGCTCCTTGTCCGAAATGCTGCGGTGCTTCGAGGCCGGGGCGGACGACTACTGCCGTCCAAACTGCAAAACGGAGGAAATAGACCTACGGCTGCGAGCGATATTCCGGCGTATGCGAGCGACGCCGCTCAAGGAAACGACTGGATTAGCAGCAAGTCGTGCCGTGTTGCGGGTCGGCGAAATCGAAGTCGATCAGGCGAGCCAGACCGTGCGTAAGAATGGCGTCGTCGTCTCGCTCTCGCCCACGGAATTCCGGCTGCTGGTCACGATGGCCGAGCACCCCGGCGAAGTAATCCCGGCGAAAGCACTAATCGCGAGCGTCTGGGGCAACCAGTACGCAGGCGAAACCCACTACCTCCGGCTCTACGTGCGTTACCTTCGCCAGAAGCTCGAGGATGACCCGAGCCACCCGCGCTGCATCGTGAACCGTTGGGGCTCGGGCTATGCGCTGGAGGCCCCACGCCGCGCCGCCTAGGCCCGGCGCACGCAACAAAATCGACCCCGGTGCCCGGCACGTGTCGAACAGCGCCAGGCCCACGCTTTGCATCGAGACGTGTTTCGCGCCAAAATCTGGCTCCTCTGTCCCCAACGCACTGCGCCGCAAGCGCGGTTTGTATTCAAGGAGCCGCCATGACCCCCCACGCGATCCTTCGTAGCAGCCTCATATCGATGCATTCGTTGCTCGACAAAGCGGTCGATGGCATGACCGCCGAACAGTTCAACTTTCGCCCGCAAGAAGGCGGCGTGAGTGCGTTCTTCAGCCTCTGGCACTACGTGCGGACGGAGGACAACATCGTCAACTTCGTTACGCAGGGGAAGCCGACGGTCTGGCTGGAAGGCACGTACAACGAACTCTTTGCGTTGCCCCGGAACAGCCAGGGCACCGGGATGACCGAGGCCGAAGCCAACGCCGTGCTCGTCTACGATGTGCCGTTGTGGCATGAATACCAGCAGAGAGTCTGGGAGGCGACCGATGCCTACCTCGCTTCGATGTCCCCCGAAGAATTCGAAGCACGACGCGTGACCATCAAGCCGCTCGGCGAAATGTCGCTGTGGGACGGCATTTATGGAGTGTGCTTGAGCCACGGCTACCGCCATGTAGGAGAAATCGAATACGTGCGCGGAGTGCAGGGCCTGGGTGGCCTTACGATCTAAGAGGGCAGCTAGCGCCCTGGCCTCGGCCGAGAAGCGCGGCCCCGCACGCTCGGTGGCCGAGGCTCCCGCCGGGCGCCGGGCTGATATACTCGGCGATCTGGACTACGCTTCTTGACCCGAACTACCGAGCCCCAACGCCAGCTCGCCACATGGCTCCTCCTCCATGAAGCGGATGAGCGCGATGCGTCGGCGGCCGACGGAGCGTCGCGCGCCTGGGAGAAGCTTTCCGCGCGGCTTGCCAGGATCTTCACCACGGCCGGTTGTGACGCACTGGCGACACGAGCAATCTACCTCGCCCAGGCCGACTTCCCGGTGCTCGTGGCGCTCGGTGGGCCAAGCCTCGGCCTCGACGGCCTGCCGCGCGCGCTTGCCGAAAAAACCGACCAAACCGAGGCCTTCGAGGCCGCGACCGCCATCCTCGGCAACGTCATTGCCCTTCTGATTACCTTCATCGGGGAGGACCTCGCCCTCCGCGCGATTCGCGATGTGTGGCCCGGCGCCCCGGTTGCATTCGAACAGTCCGGACAGGAGGCATCATCGTGACAAGCCCCGCAGGACCCCGTCGCGCCCAGATACGAAAGCTGATCACCGACGTTCCAGGTTTCGATGAAGTGCTTGGCGGTGGCCTCCCCGAATTCTCGTTCGTCCTGCTCGCCGGCGACCCCGGGACGGGGAAAACAACCCTCGCGCACCAGGTCATGTTCGCACTTGCGACCACGGAGCGTCCCGCCGTCCACTTCACCGTGCTGGGCGAACCAGCCGTTAAGATGCTCCGCTATCAACAGCAGTTTTCGTTCTTCGACATCGAAAGCGTGGACACGCGCGTTCACTTTGTGAACCTCACCGAGGAGGCGCTCGCGCAGGACCTCGACGCGGTGCTCGATTCGATCGTCCGCACCGTCGAGCGGCTCAACCCCGCGGTCGTGGTGGTCGATTCGTTCCGGACAATCGTGCGGGCGGCAGGGGCGGACAGCGCGGGCGGCGTCGGAAAGCTGCAGATTTTTCTCCAGCGGCTGGCCGTGCATCTCACCAGCTGGGAAGTGACGAGCTTCCTCGTTGGCGAGTACTCAGATGCGGAGGCAGAAGACAACCCGGTATTTACCATTGCGGACGGCATCGTCTGGCTTACCCAGACCGCCGACCGCAACTCCGTGGTACGGAAACTGCAGGTCGTAAAAATG
>DATNET010000010.1:0-6092 GCA_035606745.1 Tepidiformaceae bacterium | reverse complement strand
CAGTTGTGAATCCGCTCAAAGGCCATCGAGCACCCGTTTCAGAGGCCTTGCACTGCGAGGGCCAAGCGCCACTTTCAGTCGCGTTCGAGGGCGCGAAGCTGCCGTTCAAGCCGCGCCGGGACCTGCCTGCGGCGGGTGAGGACCCACGGCAGCCCTCGCAACGCGCTGGCCAACGCCCGGCAAGCGACCCAGTCATGGGTAGCGGCTCGGCCGGCGCGAAGCGTGCTGGCCAACGCCGTTGTGGGCGATCGCCGAAGCCAGGCGGTCCAGAGAGCGTTTCGGAGAAGGTAGAACTCCCGTGCGCTCGCGTCGCGGTGTGCGGATGGAAAATGGTGGACTGTCAGATCGCAAACATAGCTCATCCGAAATCCCCGCATGGCAAAGTCGATCGCCACGAGGGCCTCCTCACCCCCGATGAACAGCCGCTCGCTGAAGCCTCCAACGGAGAGAAACATGTCCCGGCGGACTATCGACGCGCCGGCGAGAAATCCCAGCAACGGCGGCCCAGGGTCGTCCGGCTCCCGAGGCAGCGGGCTGGTCGCCATCACTTCGCAGGTGGGATCGAGTCTGCCCGATTCACCAACCAGTACCCGGCTCACGAGAAGTGCGTGCCTGGGGCAACGGTCGAGGATATCCGCTGCACGCCTGAGAGACTCGGCTTCCCACCAGGTGTCGTCGTCGCAGAGTGCGACATAGCGTGTGGACGCTTGCCGGACCGCGACGTTCCGGGCGGCGGCGCCCACGTTGTGTGCAAGGCGAATGTAGGAGATGTCGGAACGGGCGCTGAGGTGGCGTTCTGTGCCATCGCTCGAGGCGTTATCAACGACGATTACCGGTGGCGGCTCGGGCACGCTCAGAAGGGCGGCGAGAGTCCGTTCAACCTCAGCCAGCCGGTTGTGCGTCAATACCGCTACCGTGACACGCTCATCCTTCAACGTTGCGATCGTCGAGCCGCAGTGCCCAGTAGCGTTCGGGCGCAAAGACATCCGTGTAACCGTCGTCGGAAGCATGGGAAAGGCTGCGCAACTGGGAGCGGTACGCGCTGATCGCTCGTCGTTTGCGCTCGAACCGTCTGCCGGCGTAGGCCCCGGCGAACTCCGTCGCGATGCCCATGCCTCGCAACTCCTTGAGGCGGCCTTCCAGTTGGCCATCCAGCTTTCGGTACATGGCGTCTTCGTATGCCCACCACGTTCGGCCAGTCTCTCCAAACATGAGCAAGCGAGCCGCGCGATGGGTGAGCTCGTGGTCCGAATGAAAGAGTCCCATCGGTACGACGACGCGCTTGGACCCCAGTGCCTCCAAGGCCCACTGCAAGGCCCGCGCGATGACGGTTGCCGTGACCGGCTGTCCATATTGTGCGTCGAGGAAGTCCATGTGCCACGGTCGCGCATCGAGCATGGCGAGGGCGGTAGCATCCTCTTCGCGCCGGGTTCGCATTGCCTCCGCACCGTTAGCAAAACCACTACTCCGGTCCCACGGCGTGGCTGTGGACGGGCTTGCCGGGACGCCCGCGAATACGGTGATCACCGCCGCGCCGGGATTCTCGGCCAGAACGGCACCGCAGCCAAACACACCGTCGTCGAGATGGGGCGAAATCACCGCCAGCGACTCGCCGGTGTCCAGGCTCGACATACCAACCTCCGTGATCTGATGGCCACGGTGACAAGCGCCAGGCCTCCACCAAACCGCCGCTCCTCCTTGGGCACGAGCGCCTTCGAGCGCTTCCGACCACACGGACTCGGGGAGCCCACGTGAGACCGTGAGGCGACCCAACAGTCGGGCGCGGCACCGCGGCGACTGGTCGCCTACCATGTTCGACTCCCTTAGATACCTGTGCGCGTGTTCGTGTGCGGCGAGAATAATAAATTCGTGTCAAGGCTCCTGCTGCATGCGCTTCCGGGGACGACCGTGCGCAAACAACGGCCGCAGCTGCGTTCGTTGTTGCAGGGCCACGGTCGCGTTTCAGCACGTTGGCCGCCACCCGCGATTCCCAAGCGCAGCCAACTGCATCAGCTCCGCCCGGCGCTAACGCGCACGGACCGCCGCCCCGGGCGTTAGCAGGTACAGTGCGCCAAGTCGGCGCTCAGAAGAGCCGCACGAGCCCGGCGTCGCCGTCCACCTCGATCTCCTGGCCATCCCGAATGGTGGCAGTAGCGACGCCGGTCCCGACGACCGCCGGAATGCCGTATTCGCGCGCGACGATGGCGCAGTGGCTGAGCGCGCCGCCGGTATCGGTGACGATCGCCGCTGCGGTACCGAAAAGCGTGGTCCAGGGCGGGGACGTCGTTGGCGCGACGAGGATCTCGCCCGGAGCGAGCCTGTCGGCGTCGTCGATGGTCATGATCAGGCGCGCAATGCCGCGGACCTTGCCGGCGCTGCCGCGGTTCCCGCGGACGACCGTCTGCTCGCTCGCCGGGGCCGGAGCCCCAAAGAAGCGCTCGAGGGCACGGACGATTGGGTTGTCCGGCGGCGGGCCGTAGTCCGTACCGACCATCGGTGGCGGTGTCACCGTGGCCCAGTACTCCATCTCGGTTCGCCGATGGCGGGCGGTTTCGGCGCCGGTTTCGGTATTGGACGCGAGGTCGCGAAGCTCGGGCGGCGTAAACATGAAGACATCGTCCGGGCGATCGAGCTTTCCCAGCGCTGTGAGGCGGCGTCCGACCTCCACGCACACCTGCCGCACTTCGTGGAGGCCGCGCTGGTCGATCCAGTAGTTGTGGTCTTCCTGGAGGAAGGAGCAGCTCTGGGCCGCTTGCAGGAGGCCGTCGAATTGGCCGCGGACATCCGGCGGGTGATTGATCAGTCGCTCGCGAGCTGCGGCGATCGCGGCTTCGCGCTCCGCACTCATGGCCTGGTGGCGGTGGTGCGGGTCTTCGTCCTTTTCCAGGAATGCCTGGATGTTCGCGAACAGTGGACGAGGATCCTCGGTCCAACTGGGGTCACCCAGCTCTTGCACGGTATCGCTGCGGCGGCCCCACTGGGCAAGAGCGACGTGGACATCATCGAGAAAGGCGCGGCCTGCGGGCGTTTGCGCGAGCGCTTCGCGGAGATCGTTCGACGAAGTGTTCTGGAACGTCTCAAGAAGTTCCGGGTCCGACGCGACCTTGCGGCTCAGTGCCCAGAACGCGCGGTCGGTTTCGAGGCTTTTGTTGTCGAATCCCTGCAAGAGCCGGCAGGCCGCCATTTCGCCATCCTCGGGAAACAGCTGCTTGTGCATCCCAAGAAATTCGCTGAAGCCGACCATGGCAGGGACGAGCAGAGAGAAATGGATCTCCCAGATGCGATGGTAGAGCGTCTCGCACTCCTCCAGCCGCTGTAGGAGCCGGGGAAGTGCCGCAGTGGCGAGGTCGAACCTCGCCCAGTCATCCCAGGTCCGCTGCAGCTCCGGGAGCCACTCCTGTTCCCAGCGCGCCCGGAAGGTCATAACGGCCGGGACCACGGCGGCCATGGCGCGGGCTTCGTATTCTGGGATCTGTTCTGGTGGGACGTTTGGTGCGACGGCCATGTAGTAGTAGTAGTTCAGGTGGGCGCAGGTAAACGCCATGGGCACGCTGTAGCTGGCGAGTGCGCGAGTGGCGCCGACGGCGAAGCCATTCACGGCGAACCATGCAGCGAGCGGTGTCATCGGATGAGGCACGTGCTGCCGGTCCTGCAGCAACGGAAGCATTTCCAGTTCCGGCGATGGCCATTCGAACGCAAACTCGGGGGGGATGGGGACTTTGGTGGGGGCGGGCATCGAGGGTGCGGCCATGGATTTCTTCTTTCTTGAATGCGGCTTCGTCGATCGTTGGTCACGGGCTGGAGGCACATAGCAGCCATCACGAGTTAACATTGCCGCGTGGTGCCGCATTCTTCTGGAAGCAATCCCTCAGTGTCAAGTGACGCATCTCATCCTGGCGTCTCGGTCCTTGTTGCGATGGCCGCTGCGAGCTTCCTCGCGCCGCTGAACTCGAGCATGGTCGCCGTGGCGCTGCCCGACATCCGTTCGAGCTTCGGAGTGAGCGTGAGCGCGGCCACGTGGCTGATCTCCGGCTACCTTGTTTCAGTCGCGGTTGCGCAGCCCGTCGGCGGAAGGCTGGGCGACGCCTTCGGCTGCCGGCGCATGATCCTGGTCGGCCTGGCGGTCCTTCTGTTGTCCTCGCTCGGCGCCGCCGCTTCGACGACCTACCCGCTGCTGCTGCTGACGCGCTCGCTCCAGGGCGTTTCGGCGGCCATGGTGATGCCCACGGCGATCGCGTACTTGCGGAAGCGGACCCCGGTCGAGCGGCTCGGCGCGGCGCTCGGTGTGAATGGCGCCGCGGTGTCATTGGGGGCCGCCTTGGGCCCGGTGATTGGCGCGGCGCTGCTCGTCTTCGGCGGTTGGCGGTGGCTCTTCATCGTCAACGTGCCTCTGGCGCTGTTCGCGCTGGTGGTGGTCTGGCGTGTTCCTGCGGATAGCGGTCGTGGGCGGTCGGGCCGCCAATTCGACCCGTTTTCGCTGCTGGCGCTGGCCGGCGTCTTCCTCGGCATGGCGATTCTCGGCAGTGCACGAAGGCTCGATAACGGGGCACTCACCGTTGCCGCGGTTGCGATGCTGCCGGCTGCGATCGCGTTCTACCTGGTGCGGTTTCGATTGGCGGGGAGTGGACTGGTGGATTTGCGGCTGTTCACCAAGCGCAGCTATTCCGCGGCGGCCGCGACGGTCTCGCTTTCGAATCTCGTGATGTATACGACGCTGATCGCGATCCCGCTGTACCTCGCCGATACTCGCGGGGTTGGGGATGGGGCCATCGGTGGGCTGCTGTTTGGGATGAGCGTCGCGATCGTGGTCGTTTCCCCGGTCGCAGGGCGTTACGCCGACGGCCTTGGTTCGCGGGCGATGATCGTCGCGGGGTCGGCGGTGCTCCTGGCGGGGTCCGCCGTGTTGTGGGCGGTGTTGCACCATCCCCCGCTCGTGGTCCTGGCGATCCCGCTGGTGCTGATGGGGGTCGGGCTGGGATTGTGCCAGGCGGCCCAACAGGCAGCGGCGCTGAAGGCATGGCCGGGCGAGATGGCGGGCTCAGCGGCGGGCACGCTCTCGATGATGCGCTACGTGGGCTCCATCTCCGGGACGGCACTGATCGCGGCGTTGCTTTCGGAGCACCCGGGCGAAAGCGAATTCCGATTGCTGTTCCTGGTGGTCGCAAGCGCTGGCGTGGCTTGCGTCGGAGCGAGCCTATTGGTCCCGCGACGCTCACGACGTCCGGATAGTGGGAACACACCGGTCCCGGAGTTCGAACCTGAGCTCGCTACAGGCGGGTAGCTTTCGAACCCGCGATCGCCAACGCCACGATGCAGGCATCGAGGATGCTGATGGCCACAACGGCATCGCGCACCCCCGACACAGAGATCACGGCGCCGATGATCACCGGCCCGGTCACGCTGCCCAGGCCTTCGGCGAAGAACAGCCAGCCAAGCACTGTGCCCGTCTGATCGGCTGAATGCGATACGTCCAGCAGCGAGGCGTTCAGCAGCGGCTGGGCACCGCCCACCGAAAACGCGAGGGGGATGGCGACGAGGCCAAACAGCCATGGGTTATGTACCGCTGCGGCAGCAAGCACCGCCCCCGACCCAAGTGCGTACAAGACTGCGACCTCGCGCAGGCGGTTACCCCTGCGCGACCAGCGTCCGGCCAGGAACATGCCCAACGCCGCCGCGCCAGCAGCCGGGACCAGCACGCCGCCGGCGCGCAGGAGCGTGAGGTCGAGCGTGCGAAGCACGAAGGGACCAAATGCCGCGATTGTGGCCGTGACCGCGACGAAGTGGGCAAAGATCACGGCCCCGGCGACGTATTGCACCTTGCGGTCGAGCTCCCCACCCCGCTCAAACACTCGTTCAAGCCGGCCAATTTTGCTGCCGACCGGGTACAACCGAGTGAGTAACAGCCCGGAGGCTGCGGCAAAGAGGATCGCGACGATGAACGCGGCCGGCCAGTACGGTGTTTCGCCCACGACAGCGGCGATGCCAAAACCGGTGGCCGTCGCGGCCGCCGATGTCAGACCGACGTAGGCCATAGCGGAGGCGCGCACATCGGGGTCGCTGGCGTCGCCGAGCGCGTGGAAGACGACGAGCCA
>DATNET010000630.1:0-2399 GCA_035606745.1 Tepidiformaceae bacterium | reverse complement strand
TTCCTTATTGATCTGCTTGATCGCCGGCGCCATCACGAACGCCGTGAGGAACAGCGCCAGCCCGATGAGCACCTGGTTCGGGGGCAGCTGGGGGATGCCAATCGCGTTCCGCACCAGCGAAAGCACGACGATGATGCGCGTGAACGAGGTGACCATCACAAGGATGGCGGGCGCCAACGAGAGCACCGTCACCAGGATCAGGATCTGGATGGCGGCGGAGATGTTCTGGGGGTTGTTGGTATCGATCAGCGTCTGGCCGGACTGTGTGCTGGGCTGGCCGTTCGCCGTGGTCTGGGCCGCGCAGCCCGTAAGCACAAGCAATGCCATCGCAACGATGGCAAGCAGGAGCAGTGTGCGACGTCGAGTCAGTTTCCTGAGCGGCCGGCCGAGCTGGCTGCGAAGCACCACGTTTTCGTCCCCGGATCGCCGTAAAAAGAGCGACCCGGTAAGCGTATGGACGGACGTATCGGCTCGTTATCGGGGAACGCCCCGCGGGCACGAGCCGAACCCCTCAGCCCCATGCGCATGTCCCTTATTTCGCTGGGTCGGATTCGCCCATCGTTCGCGGCGCGATCAACGAGGCATTGGTGGCCGTTCCTCCGTGGCTCTACGCTTTGCAGCATGTCCGAATTTGATGCGGTGGCGTCCCGGCTCGTCGAGGAGCTCCCGGAGCTGTGCGCCAGGCACGACATACCCGGCCTCGCCGTCGGAATCACCGACGCCTCCGGCAGGACGTGGACGGCGGCGTTCGGGACAACCCGCCGCCGCGGCAGCGACCCTGTCACACCCACGACCATGTTCAGCCTGCAGTCGTGTTCGAAGACGTACACCGCGACGGGCGTCATGCTGGCCGCGCAATACGGGCTCATCGACCTGGACCGGCCCGTGACCGGCTATCTGCCGGAATTCACCGTGCACAGCAGCTTCGAATCAGCGCCGGAGCGAAGGATGACGCTACGGCACCTGCTCAGCCACACCGCTGGCTTTACGCACGAGGCACCCATTGGCAACAATTTCGTCGTTGGCCGCGCCCCGTTCGCGGCGCACTGCCGGAGCATTTCTGATACCTGGCTCCGATTCCCCGTTGGGCACCACTACGAATACTCCAACCTCGGCATCGACCTCGCCGCGTTCATTGTCGAACGCGTCAGTGGGCTCCCCTTTCGGACGTTTCAGGCGAAGCACCTGCTTGAGCCACTGGGCCTGGCCCGGACCACTTTTGACCAACGCAAGATTGCCAAAGACACTGACCGCGCCCTGGGCCATTCCAGCGACGCAACAAAGCTACCGCTGCGTATCCCCATGGTTGCGGCCGGAGGGCTCTATGCGAGCATCCAGGACGTCTGCCGCTTCATTCAATTCCATCTGCGCCGGGGCGAATCCTTGCTAGGCTCGGCGCTGCTCGACGAGATGTACGCCGTACCACGGAAACAGCCCGGACAGCAGGGCGGCTACGGGCTCGGGATCGTCGATGCGGGATGGTATCGGGGCCACAGCGGCGGCGGCTTCGGCTTCCTTTCCGACATGTACTGGGCGCCGGAGGCTGGCGTTGGGGTGGCGGTGCTCACCAACTCCAATAGCCATCCACTGCAGCCGGTCTTAAGCGATCGCATCCTCCGCGAACTCGCTGGGTCACCGCCGGAACGCGAGCCTGTGCATCGCCCCAGCGTCAGAGCTTCGGAGCAAGAGCTGGCTCGAATGTCGGGACAGTACGTCGGACGAAGTTCGACCATTTCCATACTGCTCGAAGACGGCCTGTTCATGGATTCGGGAACCGGGAAGCAGCCGTTGCGGCTTGTCGCGCCCGGCGAAGTAGTGCTGCAAGCGAACGAGTCCGAAAGTTGGCGGCTCGTTTCCGGCGCCGATGGCCGCGCCCGCTACTTGATCGCCGGCGCTGATGGACGCGTCTGGTACCGGAACGACCCGCATGACTCAGCACCTCCGTCGGTCGGGCCAGACTGGGGCGGCCGCTATTATCAGCGGCGGATGGGCGGTCGTCGGACTCCGGTGACGCTTGGAGTTGATGAACGCGGGCCGTTCGTGCGCGAGCCCGGCCAACCGAGGCTGCGGTTGGAACAACACCAGCCGGGCTTGTTCTTCTCGACGATGGGAGAAGCGCTCGACCTGAGGCCGACGCCGGCGACGTATCGCAACATCGCCCTCATCCGATCTGGTGCCGGATAGGGTTACACCCTCACTCGTCGCCGATCGTGCGCCAGCGGTCCTGTGGCGGCGCGCTCTTCGAGCGGTTGCCGCGCATCGATTGAAACAACTCGGACGCGAACGCCGCAATCGGTTGCTCGGGCTGCACCGCCAGCGATTCGAGCAGCTTGGACGACTCGTCGCCCGTGAGTTCGCTCAGGAACGAGAGCTGCTGGGTCGTCGCGCCGATCGCGATG
>DATNET010000599.1:0-2727 GCA_035606745.1 Tepidiformaceae bacterium | reverse complement strand
GTTTCCGGTCCGGTCAGCGTCGCGACCAAAAAGCCGTAAGTCTTCCGGTTATTCCGGCGGAGCGTTCTGCTCCCGCGCCGGCTGCGCATGCTCCTCGTAATAGCCAGTGACGAAGTCCCACGCTTCCTGCGCGTCTTCGCTCCAATGGATGAGGTCGAGGTCGTGCGGCGCGATCACCCCTTCCTCGACCATCGCCTCGAAATTGACGACCCGGTTCCAGTAGTCCTTGCCGAATAGGAGGATCGGTAGCGGCCGGACCTTGCCGGTCTGGATCAGGGTCAACAGCTCAAACATCTCGTCGAACGTGCCATAGCCCCCGGGAAACACCGCGACCGCGCGCGCCCGAAGCAGGAAGTGCATTTTCCTCAGCGCGAAATAGTGGAACTGGAAGCTAAGGTCCGGCGACACGTAACGGTTCGGCATCTGTTCGTGGGGCAGGACGATGTTGAGCCCGATCGATTCACGCCCGACCTCGGCGGCTCCGCGGTTGGCGGCTTCCATGATCGACGGGCCTCCGCCCGAACAGACGACGAAGTTCTTCTTGCCTTCGTCATCGCAGCCGCACTGGCTCGCCAGCTTCGCGAGCTCGCGAGCGACGTCGTAATAACGCGCCTTGGCCTTCAATCGCTCGGCGATCTTCTCCTGTTCCGGGTTGGTCGCCGCCGCGACCAGCGCGTCGGCCATCTCCGGCGACGGGATCCGCGCCGATCCGTAAAAGACGAAGGTCGATCCGATATTGGCTTCATTCAGCAGCAGCTCCGGCTTCAGCAGCTCCAACTGGAAGCGGACCGGACGCAGGTCCTCGCGAAGCAGGAACTCGGTGTCCTGAAAGGCGAGCTTGTAGGCCGCGCTCTCGGTCTGCGGGACCGGCGGCACATGTTGAGCAGCGCGCGCGTCCACCTCGGACGTGGGGAAAATGCGCTTGGGCGGGAGTGGTTGAGAAGTCATCCGAGCCGGTTAGCGTCAAAGATTCGCCACGTCACCCTGCGGTCGCAGACCTTCTCGTCGTCCCAGCCTTGAAGGCATTGACCTAACCAGCGAGGCGCGAAAACCAAGAGCACCAAGAGCACCAAGAGCACCAGGAGCATCTGTCCTACAGACGCCGCTTCGAGATAGCTGCGCCGTCCAGATGAAGACGATCCCGAAACGCGCGCAAAATGCCACGAAACGTCGGAGGGGTTACGCGAGCCGCGCACGCACGTACGGCCGCTGCAATCGCTGCGTTTCGTCTCCGTCACTGCGAGCATTCGCTCGCGCGTAAGATGGAGCAAACCTAATCAACTTCGGGCACCCAAATACCGCTCCCGCCAGTCACAACGCTGACACTTGATGCGTTTGGCGAAGAACCCAAATCAACCGCATGATCGACATCCGCCCATTCAACAGCCTCGGCCACGCCGACCACGGCTGGCTTGATGCCCGCCATCATTTTTCCTTCGCGAACTACTACGATCCCAAGCGCATGGGCTGGGGGCGGATTCGGGTCTGGAACGACGACACGATCGGCGGGAAGAGCGGCTTCCCGCCACACCCCCATCGGGACATGGAGATCGTGACCTACGTCCGCACCGGCGCGATCACCCACCAGGATTCGATGGGGAACAAGGGCCGAACGGGTGCCGGTGACGTGCAGGTGATGAGCGCCGGGACCGGGGTGACGCACGCTGAGTATAATCTGGAGGACGAGGCGACCACTCTGTTCCAGATCTGGATCGAGACCGACAAGCCGTCGGCGAGCCCAAGCTGGGGCGCGATGCCTTTCCCCAAGGAGTCGCGGAACGGTGCATTTCAGCTCCTCGCCAGTGGCGATCCCGATGACGGCGCGCTGACGATCAACGCCGACGCGAAGGTCCTCGGCGCCACCGTGAAGGCGGGCGAAACCATCGCGATCCATGTCGAGCCCGATCGGCACCTCTACCTTGTCCCGAGCGGGCGAGTGCTGGTGAACGGAGTGGGGTCCAACCCCCGCGACGGCATCGCAATCACTGGTGAGAGCAAGCTCGAAATCCAGGCCGAGGACGACAGCGAGCTGGTCCTGGTCGACGCACGCTAGGGTGGGTTCCGGCTCCGTTCATCCGCCAACTGCTTGAATAACCGGCACGCGGCGGGCATCTGGCGGTGAACGCCGCGGGGGAGTGTAGCGGCCAGCCAACTTTATAGCGGGAGCGGATGAGGGCCATTTTGCGCGGAATTGCGGTGTTGCTGGCGGCAGTCATTGGACTCGCGCCGACGTCGGTGCTTGCTCAAGACGCCCAGCAGTCGCCGAGCCCGACCGCCACGACGTCCCCCTCGGATGCAGTCGGCCCTCGTGAGCTCCAGAACTTCAGCCTGTCGGGCAACGTTACGAAGCCGAGCGAGCAGCCCGCTGCGGCTTCGGCCGCCGGCAAGCCCGCCGCTGCCCCGGTGGTTAGTACGCCTGCCTCCTCGGCGCCGCCGGTCGCTCGCCGCATCGCGTCCACACGCGAGCATCCGCGCCCGGCACTGACGACTGGCCCGACTCCCACTCCTCTTGCGTCGCCACCCTTAACCAGCGCTCCTTCGCCTTCGCCGGAGCCTGCGCCAGTCCAGGCTGCGCCATCGCCGATGCCGCGGCCGACTTTCGGGACGCCCTCGCCGTCGTCGGCACCAAATGCTCCCTTTGGGACGGACCAGAAGCTGCCGATCTGGCCATGGCTGCTCGCCGGGCTTGCCCTCGTCGGCGGGACAGCGTTCCTGTTGTGGCGCCGT
>DATNET010000186.1:0-4617 GCA_035606745.1 Tepidiformaceae bacterium | reverse complement strand
CCGACACAGCGACCGCGGTACCGCTCAGTGGCGACATCACGGTCTTCGCCGCGGCTTCCTTAACGGACGCCTTCAAGGAGGCGGGGACGGCGTTCCGGTCAGCGAATCCCGGCGCCACAGTCACGTTTAGCTTCGCCGGTTCGTCAGCGCTTGCCACGCAGATCAACCAGGGCGCGCCCGCAGATGTCTTCGCTTCGGCGGATCCCGCCCAGATGAAGATCGTGGCGGACACCGGCGTCACCGAGGCACAGCGGATCTTCGCGACCAATGTCCCGGTCGTGATTGTCCCCGCCACTGGCTCGCCCGTCGCGGCGTTCGCAGACCTCGCTAAGCCCGGCGTAAAGCTCGTTCTGGCGTCGGCGGCGGTTCCAATCGGCAACTACGCGCGCCAGATATTCACGAAAGCATCCGGGAGCGGCGGCATCGGTGCCGACTTCTCAGCCAAAGTGCTGGCCAACCTCCAGAGCAATGAGACCGACGTGAAGGCCGTGCTGGCGAAAATCCAAATCGGTGAAGGTGATGCCGGTGTGGTCTACACCACCGACGCCGCGACCGCGACCGGCAAGGTGAAAGCCATCGCCATTCCCGACAGGTACAACGTGATCGCGCAGTATCCGATAGCCGTGCTGAAAAATAGCCGACACCGGGAGGTTGCAGACGCGTTCGAGGCATTCATCCTTTCGAACGCCGGGCAGGCAATCCTGGCGAAGTACGGCTTCGGCAACCCGACAGGTTGACTGCGGCGACGTCTGAGGCAGGGGACGGTCGCCTTCATGGGCGGCGTTCCGTCGACCGGGGCGTAGCCTCGGCGGTGGCGATCCTGGTGCTTGTCTTCGTCGTCTTCTTCGTGGCGCCGTTTGCCGGGCTCGTCGTCCACGCCGTCCAGAACAGAGAGGTGTGGAAACTGCTCAGCGCGCACCAGGCGCGTGAGGCGCTCTGGCTGTCGCTCTGGACATCGACCCTTACGGTCACGTTGACGGTGCTGTTCGGCACTCCCGTTGCTTATTTGCTGGCCCGGGCACATTTCCCCGGTAAATCGGTGCTCGACGCATTTGTGGACCTGCCTATCGTATTACCGCCGACGGTCGCGGGAGTCGCGTTGCTCACGGCATTTGGGCGGCGAGGCCTACTGGGACAGCCGATCGACGATTGGACCGGCTTCACGTTCGGGTTCAGTACAGTTGCCGTGGTGATGGCACAGCTGCTCGTGTCGTCGCCCTTCTACGTCCGCGCGGCGAAGAGCGGCTTCGAGGCAGTGGACCAGCAGATGGAGCGCGTCGCCTACACGCTGGGCGCCTCGCGGACGCGGACGTTCTTCCGGATCGTGCTGCCACAGTCCTGGCCTGCGATGGTCGCTGGGATCGTCCTTGCATGGTCGCGGTCGATGGGGGAGCTCGGAGCAACGCTGATTTTTGCCGGGAACCTCGAAGGACGGACCCAGACGATGCCGCTGGCGATCATCGAATCGTTTGAGGGGAGCTCGCTTGGTCTCGAAGGCGCGATTGCTCTGTCGCTTCTCCTGCTGGGCGTTGCCCTCACCGTGCTGGTCCTGTTCCGCCTCGTCGTGCGAACGGACACCGGGCAAACGTGAGCGTGTCCTTTCGTGCGCGCCGGCGCCTCGGGGCGTTCGATTACGAGGCCGAATTCTTGGCACAGGACGAGATCGTTGTGCTGTTCGGACATTCCGGCGCGGGCAAGAGCGTCACACTACAGCTCATCGCCGGGCTTATGCGACCCGACGACGGGGTGATCTTGATCGATGGACGGCCCGTGTTCCATTCGGCGGAGATGATCAATCTGCCAGCCCAGGAACGCGGCGTCGGATACGTCGTCCAGGACCTGGCGTTGTTCCCACACCTCACCGTCGCCGAGAACGTCAGCTTCGGCATGAGGGGGGACCTGAGCCGGGCTCAACGATCCTCCCGAGTGCGCGAACTGCTGACGAGGCTCGGCCTGGATGGCTTCGAAGGGCGCAAACCAAGGACGCTCAGTGGTGGCCAGCAACAACGCGTGGCCCTCGCCCGTGCACTCGCCCGCGAAAGCCGAGTCCTGTTGCTTGATGAGCCATTCAGTGCGCTCGACGACACGCTCCGCGCGACGCTTCGCCGCGAACTGTTGCGGCTGCGCGAGGAGCTGGGATTGACCGTGCTGTTCGTGACGCACGACTTGCGAGAGGCGCACCTGCTCGCCGACAAGCTGGCCGTCTTCGACGAGGGCCGGCTGTTGCAGTTCGGCACGCGTGATGACGTCTTCCGCCGCCCGGTGAGCCGCCGCGTCGCAGAACTAACCGGAGTGACGAACCTGTGGAGCGGTCAGGTCGTGGCGAGGGAGGGTTCGCAACTTCGCATTTTCGTGGAGGGAGCGATCATCGCTGCGCCCTGGAACGCAGATTCGCCGGCGCCAACACCAGGTGCAGATGTTGACCTTGTAGTCCGGGCGGAGCGAATCAATATCCGGCGCGACTACTTCGACCAGATCCCGGGCCGAAACGTCATCCAGGCCGAGATCATCGAGGAATACGCCTACGGCGCGTCCCACACACTGCGGTTCCGGCCGGTTACGGCCGGGCCGGTGCTGGAGGTCGAAATCGCTGCCCGGCCGTACGAAGTGCTTGGCATCGCGACGCGGAAATCGTTCACTCTGGAACTCATGCCGGAAGATGTCCACGTCATCGCGCGGTCCTAGGCTTTGGCGCTGCCGGGCATTACTTGGGGATTCGCTCCCGCGTGTCCGCGACCGTCCGCTGCAGGGATGGGTCGGGCGCCGGTTCCCCGTTGGCGAGGCCCTGGCGGGGAACCGTGCCCGGTGGCTGCTCGACGCCCGCCTCCTCAGTCGGCTCCCACCGCGGTTCTCCGCCACGGCCGAAGAGTTTTGAAAGCCACTTCATCATTTCCTCCACGCCTCCGGTTCGCTTTGAAGCGTTTCCGGCGGCCGTGACACAAGCGTACCGCATTATCCGGGATGTCTAGAGGATCAGGCGCTTTGGTGGCTTGACCACCATCCCCACGACCC
The DNA here is from genome assembly GCA_035606745.1 of Tepidiformaceae bacterium. GTDB lineage: Bacteria > Chloroflexota > Dehalococcoidia > Tepidiformales > Tepidiformaceae > DATNET01. Next base: position 1,605 of record DATNET010000186.1, on the reverse strand, counting down.
AACTCACCACACTGATGATGATCGCTCCGAGGATGGCATCCCACCAGAAGTGGTCGATTTCGAAATGCACCTGGCTCGAATGTTCGGCAATGCAAGCGGTCAACCAGAGAAGGAATGCGTTCAACACGATAAGGAACAGGCCAAGGGTGATGATGGTCAATGGCAGGGACACCCAGAACAGCAGCGGGCGCAACAGAGCATTCAGCAGCCCCAGCACCAGGGCCACGATGATGATGCTCTTCCAGCCGTCCCAGTGAATGCCACTCACCACGCTCGCAGCCACCCACACCGCGACGCAGAGAATAGCCCAGCGTATGACGAACGCGATCACGCGGTCGCCGAAGCTCTCGTGTCGGCCGGGCATGGAGAAGAACCGCGACATGAGGTCGACCTCCTTTCGATGGTAAGCCGCTTGTTGCGAAGCGGGCGTGCGCTGAGAAGGCTCGCATGTTTCATTGTTATGGCAACGGCGGGCGCAGGCCACATGTCTTCTTGCGGGATCCCTGAGTGGCATGCAACATCGGCTCAGCCGAGCGCCCGGCCATCAGGAGCCCACCAACACCGGAGCCGTCAGCATGAAGCGCGCATTCCCCCGCAGCACGGACGTCGTCAACCTGATCGACGTCTTCATGGTGTCCGCGATCAGCTCCTTGATGTTGGTGCGCCTGTACCTCTTCGTGGCCGGCTACCCGAGAGTGGGCGGCGGCGGACTCCACATCGCGCACATGATCTGGGGAGCACTGCTGATGCTTGGCGCGCTCCTCATCGCGGTGTCGTTCGTCTCGACCTCCTCGCGGTGGTGGACGGCACTGATCGGTGGCCTCGGGTTCGGTCTACTGGTGGACGAGACGGGCAAGTTCTTGACCAGCGACAACAACTATTTCTTCAAGCCGGCCGCGGCGTTGATCTATGTGCTCTTCATCTCGATCTTTCTCTTCTCGCGGACTATTGCTCGCCGGCGGGGATTTACCTCCGAGGAATACCTCGATAACGCGCTCGACGCACTCAAAGGCGCGGCCGGTGGCGAACTGGACGAACTCGAGCGCCGCAAAGTGCTCCGCCATCTGAGACGCGCCGGCGATTCAGAGTTGGCGCAGGCCATTCGCAAACTCGTCGAAGGGATGCCCACCCGGGGTGAGCCATCGAAGGCAGCGCGCTTCCGGCGCAACCTCGAAGCGCGTTACGCGCGCATCGCAAGAAGGAGAGGCTTCTCCTCGTTAGTCGCATCCGTAGTCACCGTCGCCGCCGTTTCGAGCTGTGTTGAAATCCTGGTCATCTTGCTGGTCCGCAATAGTAGCTGGAGCGGCGATCCGGCGGACCTCGGCGCAGGGGTCGAACACTTTTTCAACTCTCTGAACGTCGTCGCGTGGCTGGAATTTGGGGCAGGAGCCGGTGCAATTGGATTCGCCGTAGCGGGAGCCGTCATCGGCCCCGGGAGCGCCCGAGGCCTGCGCATGCTCGAACGCTCGCTGTTTGTCGAGATCCTCTTGATTCAGCCATTTGCCTTCTACGAGGCGCAGTTCTTCGCTTCCGCGGGCATGTTGGTTGCGCTGCCGCTGCTCGGGATCGTTCAGTACGTCCTCCGGCGCCAAACAGAGGCGGAAG
>DATNET010000589.1:0-2227 GCA_035606745.1 Tepidiformaceae bacterium | reverse complement strand
TGGCTCTCGCCGTCAAATACGTGGCTGGTCAGCCGCAGACCGGGGTACTGCCGCCCGGCCAGCGTCGCCGCCAGCTCCCGCATGTTGCCGACCATCCGCGCATGTTTGGCGACTTCGGGCTCCTCTTCCAAGCTCCCCGCCGAAAGGAACACGGCCGCGGAAAGGTCGTTGTGTTCGACTGCGTACTCTTCTTCGTACCGCTTACCGATGCAGTCGTCCCACCAGATGGATGGACTCGCGACAAGGAACCGGTCGAATGCTTCGGGGCGGTTGAAGAGCGTATATAGGGCGAACAATCCGCCCAGCGAGTAACCAACGAGCGTCGAATCAGCAGGGTCAGCCGCGTACGTAGATTCGATGAACGGTTTCACCGTCTCGAGAATGAAGTCGAGGAAGGCAGGTGCACCGCCGGATTCCAGCTGGCCTGCTGCCGCGGGCAAGCCTGCCGCTGCTTCGAGTGCCGCGAGGGAGATGGCCGTGGGCGAGAGGTCCCGCATACGCAACCGCATCACATCCCAGGGAAGGTCGACGTCGTCGTAGCCGATGCCGACGATGAGGGCGCCGGGCATCTCGCCGCCGGACTGGCACTGCCGGGCGACGGCCTCTACGGTCGCGAAGAGTGCGTTGCCATCGAGCACATAAACGACGGGACGCTTTTTGCGGGCAGGGTCGGGCGGCAACAACGCCGAGCCGACGTGCGTCTTACGTGGCTCGGACACGGAGATAAGAAAATCGTTGCCGATGGTTGGCGAGTGGAGGACGTATTCGTGGGCGCCGGGGATAGTCGCGGGGCGGAATGCTGGCATGTGGTCTCCTGGGCGAGGTCGTGCGGGAACTCTACACAAAGCGGGGCCAGGCGCGCAGGGCAAAATCGGGCGACGAAATTCGGCTGTCGCGGACGGCTACCGCACGATTCGGTAGCTCGACGCGGTAATCTCTACAATTAGGCGTTGGTCGCGCCGGCCCTGTAGACGGTCGTACTCGCGTTCAATCTCCTCGATGAACTCCCGCATCCGAGCCGATGCTTGCGACTCCCGACACTTCAGGGAGATGCGTCCTAGAGACTTGAACTTCGCGCGCCCGCCCGGCGGGACCCGCTTGACGATCGCGTTGAAGTCCTTGTCCATTGTGACCACGACGGCACCAAGTTCGTCCCCCACCCAGGCGATATATTCGTCGGGAGTCATTTGCCCAAGCCGGTCGCGGACGAGATCGACCTCGTGGCCGCGGTCGCGGAGGAAAGCTGACACAGAGTTGGGAACGTTCTCGTCGATGAGCAGGCGCATCCGCGCCAACGGGTAGCTAACCGACCTTCGCGCAGCGCTGTTGTTCGAACCTCAGGGCCGCCGCGACATCGGCGCCGGTGAGCCGGGGATACTCGCGCAGGATGTCAGCCGCGCTGAAACCGGCCTCGTGGAAGTCCCAGATTGCACGAGTGGGAATGCGCGTGCCATCCACAATCCAGGCGTTGTGCTGCACATAGCGATTCCGCACGATATGCCCGATCTGGCCCGGAGCACGGTGCAACAAGGTCGCCGCTGCCAGCTCCGTCTCCTCTTCAATCTCTGCCAGGCGAATGGGCAGCACTCCCTGAGGGCTCCCCGCTAATCCGCGATGCCCGGACTGATCCTCGAAGACGACTTGCCGCCCGACGATGAAAAAGCGCAATTCCGACCACGGCTGTTCGTAGCGTTCGTTCAGCCAAAGCCCTATCCGGCGCAATTCTTGCAAGGACAGACGGTCTCGGAGCTTTGCAATGGTCTTGAGGCCGACCACGTCTTTGAACGCATACATTCGCGCGAAGCGCGCACGGCCTTCCGAGTAACGCGGCCTGAAGAAATCGGTCGCGTCCCAATAGCGAAGCTGGCGTCGCGAGAGCGACGTGACTCTGCATACCTGGTCGGGGGTGAACGCAAGGAGAGCTGCCATAACGGGATCCTACAGTGCGAAGCGCCGAACGTCATCGGCTGGAGGCGCCCGGGATACCGTCTCGGCCGGCTTAGCGAGCGAGCTGGTTGAGGCGGTAGGGCACACCATCGCTGTTCACTCCCGCCGCACTCTGGGATAGTCGGAGCTATCCCAGAGCTGGAGCGAATGATGACTGGAAGCCCAGAACCGCCTACCCCGCATCCGCCCATGGTGTTCGACCGGGCGTTCCTGACGGATGTGGAAGGGGTCACCGAACTCGTGTTTATCCGGCACGGTGAGCAGGTCGTGCCGGATTGGG
>DATNET010000587.1:0-2971 GCA_035606745.1 Tepidiformaceae bacterium | reverse complement strand
AAGGCGACGTACAGGCTCGCCCACACTGCGAGCATTGCGCGGCCCACGGCCCGGTGTCCCGCGAGCAGAAGCACAATTGCGCTCGCCGCTGCGAGCACCGTGGCGTAGTAGGACACAGGAGGCGTGGACTGGATTTCTTTCCGGTACCTCTCCGGGTGTTTTTTGTAGAGCAGCGCGTTCGACATGCTGTAACGCTGAAGCTTTATCGAGATGCCGAATCGTCCGCGCGGAGCGGGATGGAGGACTCGGGAGCGGGGCTCGCGCAGCATCGCGCCGCCGAGAGCATCGACCCGGTAGTAGAGGTCACTGTCCTCCCGAAAGGGGAACCTGAAGCGCTCGTCAAAGCCATCGACAGCGTCCAGCGCGCTCCTTCGGTAAAAGGCGTTGCAGGTCAGGAAGACGCCTTCTTCCAGATGCTTCACGTTGCGTTGGAAATCTGTTGGGGTCCCGTCGACGGGCACGCTCACCGCTCCGCTCACTGCCAGGACGCGATCGTCGAGAAACGGTTCCAGGCCGAGGCGGAGCCAGTCCCGCGACGCTGCGACAGCATCGTCGTCAATGAAGGCGATCACGTCTCCGGTAGCTCGCCGCCAGCCGATATTTCGTGCAGCCGCTGGCCCTGCGGAAAATCCCTGGACCAGCACCATGTGCGTCGCCGGATAGGACTCCTGGATTTCGGCGATAATCCCGGCCGTCGACGCTGACCGCGCGTCGTCGACGATGACAATCTCGTTGATCGTCGCAGCAATGTCCTGATCCAGCACACTTCGGAGGCAGTGAGGCAAAAGTTCGTCGCGTTTGTACGTCGCGAGGACCACGGAGACGCTCGGGAGGAGGGCTGGTGCGGACACCGCGGTCTGGCTTTGGGGGGTCATCGTGGCTTCCCGCCCTTCGCCAGGCATGCACCGTGACACCTCATCACCCCGCCGCCTCGACGACGTCTGCGAGACTCCGTTTCATGGGCCGTCCAACACCCTGGTAATACAGCCCGGCAGCCTCAACGCAGTCGCGTTCAAGCAGATCCCGGCCATCGTAGAGAATGGTTCCGCGCATGCGGCGCCTCACGGCATTGAGGTCCACCGTCCGGAATTCGTCCCAGTCGGCCAGGATGACGACCGCATCAGCGCCGTCCGCGGCTTCGAGTGCCGAGCCGCACCAGTGGTCCGCAAGCCCGGCGGCGGCCGCTCCATCGCACACCGTTGGGTCATACAGCCGGACAACAGCGCCGTCGTTGCGGAGAAGCGCCAGCACGTCAACCGCGGGCGACTCCCGCATATCTTCCGTACCGCCTTTGAAGGTAATGCCCCACGCGGCGATCGTTCTGCCATCGATGCCGCCGAGCAGCCGCCTGATGCAGTTCACCGCATGCTTTCGCTGTGCCAGGTTGGCCTGCTGGACCGCCGAAAGCACCCGCATTGCAACCCCCCACGACTCCCCCGTGTGGGCCAGCGCGGCGACATCCTTTGGCAGGCAACTGCCGCCGTACCCGATGCCCGGTTGGAAGAAGGCGTCGCCGATGCGGGGGTCCAACGAGGCGCCGGTCAAAACGGCGTCTGCATCGATTTCGAGGCTCTCACACAGGCGAGCCACTTCGTTGACGAATGACACGCGCGTTGCGAGAAACGAGTTGGAGACGTACTTGGTCATCTCCGCCGCGCGAAGACCAACAATCAGGACCGGCGCAGTGGTCCCGGCGTAGAGCCGCGCTATCTGTTCGGCGTCTTCGCGTTGATTCGCGCCGAGGACAATGCGAGACGGCGCAAACATGTCTGCCACGGCGTGCCCCTCGCGCAGGAATTCCGGATTGGCGACGATGTGGGGGGGACCGACGCCGCTCGCGGCGAACGCGCGCGAAACGATTGACTCGATCGTTTCGGCGGTCCCGATCGGCGACGTGCTTTTGTTGACGATCAATGGCGTAGCCGAACGGCTGGCCAGCACTGAGGCAGCCTGCCTCGCTGCCTGGCGGATGTGCCGCAGATCCGCGGCACCGGTCGATGTCCCCGGTGTGTCGACGCAGAAAAACGCGGCGCTACACCCCGCGAGACCTTGTTCGAACGAGGTCGTGAAGCTTAGCCGTCCAGAAGCGAGGTTGGTGCTGGTCAACTCGGCCAGTCGAGGTTCCCAGAAAGGTATCCGTCCGGCGTTGAGCGTGGCGACGTGGCGCGCGTTGACGTCGATCCCTGCCACAACGTGGCCCTGTTCCGCGAAGAACGCGGCAGTGACGAGGCCGACATGCCCACAGCCAATGACGGCGAGACGCTGTGGTGCCGCCTTCACCGCGCCACCGCCACATATTCCGCAACATGGCGTTCGTGGACGAGCGCCCTCGCGGCCGCCGCGACCTCCTCTGGGCGCACCAGCCGAAGGCAACGGTGGTGGCCCTCCGGGCAGATGCTCCGGTAGCAGTACTTGCATTCGACATCGTGAGAAAGCAGGCGGTGCGGCACGCGCCATGGTGCATGTTGCGGGTTCGTCAGGGCATAGAGGTCTACAACCGGCGTGCCCACCGCGGCCGCGAGGTGCGCTGGCCCACTATTGTTCGCGATCAGGACAGGAGCGGCTTCAATTAGGGCCGCAAGCACGCCGAGGCTAAGAGCTTCGACGGCCCGCGCACCAACCCCGGCCGCTTCGCAAAGTGCCCCAACGAGGCCCTCTTCGGTGGTGTCCCCGGTGACGAGCACCTGCCAACCGTCCTCGCGGATGAGCGACTGCGCTGCCAAAGCGAACAGATTCACCGGGTACCGGCGAGATGCTGCCGACGCGCCGGGATGAATCACGCACCACTTTCCCGGGGCCAGCCCGAGCGGTGCGATGATCGCCGCGGCGGTCGCGCGGTCCGCCTCGCGGATATGGAAAGAGAGGCGGTCCGGGTTGGTGGTGGCGCCGACGGCCGCCGCCAGGCTCAGCTGGCGCTCAACGTCGTGCCGGGCCGCAGCATCCGGCTCATCCTCCCGCAGCCATGTTGTGA
>DATNET010000582.1:0-2422 GCA_035606745.1 Tepidiformaceae bacterium | reverse complement strand
GTTGAGCAGGCTGACCTGGTCGTTGCGCGAGCGGGCGGTGTGGAGGCGGCCGGCCGCTTCGCCGATCTTTTCGCGCAGGAGCGCTTCGACGTGCGTGTGGATGTCTTCGAGTTCCGGGCGCCACACGACTCGGCGCTCGCGGAAGTCGTCCAGCACTAACGCGAGGCCAGCGATGATGGCCTCGGCGTCTTCAGCGGGGATGATGCCCTGCTTGCCGAGCATGCGTGCGTGCGCCACGGAACCGGCGATGTCGTGTTCGTAGAGGCCCTGATCGACCCCCGCCGTGTAGTCGCGGGTGAGGGCGTCCATGTCGCCCTGGAATCGGCCGCCCCACGTGCGCTGTTCGCCTGTCATCGCTCGGCCTCCTGGAGTTCGGGGAGTTCGAGCAGTGCCGAGAGTTCGTCAAAAGCGAAGTCTGGTGTAACACCCTCGGCATCCGGCAGGGAGCGCCGCCATGCCCCGGAGATGCCGAGACGTTGGGCGCCGGCGATGTCCTCCGCCAGGGAGTTACCAACCATGAGCGTTTCCGATGGCGCGGTGTCGAGCCGCTCCAGGGCGAAAAGGAATATAGCCGGATGCGGCTTCAAAAAACCGACCTCGACAGAGACGGCCTCAACATCCCAGCCAATGTCGAGATGGGCGGCGCGGATGTCGGCGCGGAAGCGTTCGCCGCCAAAGGCGCGGTTCGTGACCGTACCGAGAAGGAATCCCCGGCGCCGCAGTTCGAGGAGCGTCGAGCGCGCGTCCTCGAACGGCGCCTTGCCGCCTTCGATCCCGGAGATGTAGGTCGCTTCGAGCAGCTGCGCGGCCTGTTCCCGTGAGAGATCGAGACCGAGCCCGCAGACCGCGGCTTGCGACACGGCGCCGTAATCGGGTTCGATGAGATTCGTGGCCCGGGCTTCGCGCATGGCGCTCTCCATCGCATTCCATGCGGTGCGGGCAACGAGCGCCGGATCGGGGTAGGAGACGCCGAGCCGGTCGAGTTCGGCAGCGGCTCGGCCTGCAGCCAGCCGGCGGAACTCATCCGGCGGCGGTGCGCCGCGGGAGTGCCAGAGGGTGTCGCCGATATCGAAGAGGATGGCGCGAAAAGGCATGCACGTGAGGCGACGCGGAGGTTGCTCTCCAGCGATGGCCGGGGCTTCCGGCGGCCCGGGACGATATTCGCACGACGCCGGTATGCGGACAAACGAGCTGACCCGGTCTGCGGCTCGTGGCGGACAACTGTTGACCGCACTGCAAGGCGGCTCGTCGTGGCCGTAACGGCCGCTCGTCCAGCGCTTGCTACAATGCCTGTATGCAACTTCGCCCAACCCGGACGTTCATGGTTGAACCGGCGCTGCCGAAGCCGCTCAGCGCCCTCGCAACGATCGCTGAAAACCTGTTCTGGACGTGGAGCACGGATGCCCGCGCGCTGTTCGAACGGATCGACCCCGCGGCGTGGGCGGCGTCGGAGCACAACCCGGTGCGGGTCCTCCAGGAAACGCCGGCGGCGCGTCTGGCCGAACTCGCGGCGGACGACAGCTTTCTCGAACACCTCACGCGCGTGGCGGAGGCGCTCGATAGCTACCTCTCGCGTCCGCCTGGCGTAACGGTGCCCGGGACGTCCAAAGAGGACGTCATCGCCTACTTTTCGCTCGAATTCGCCCTCACCGAAAGCTTCCCGAACTACTCGGGCGGCCTGGGCGTACTTGCGGGTGATCATCTTAAATCGGCCAGCGACCTTGGTCTGCCCCTTGTCGGCGTGGGCTTGTTGTACTACGAAGGCTACTTTCACCAGGCGCTTGGCCCGGACGGTTGGCAGGAAGAAGATTACCGGCCGATAGAGTTGGGCTCGCAACCAGCCCACCTCCTTCGCGACGATGCGGGGCGCCCGCTGTGTGTGCAGGTGCCGTTCGCGGGGCGCGATGTCCAGGCGGTGGTGTGGCAGATCGATGTGGGCCAGACGCGCCTCATCCTGCTCGATTCCAACGTTGCCGCGAATAGCCCCCAGGACCGGGCAATCTGCTCACGCCTCTACGGAGGCGACTTCGAAATGCGCATTCAGCAGGAGATGCTGCTCGGGATTGGCGGCGTGCGTGCTATCCACGCACTCGGGCTCCAAGCGGTGGTCTGCCACATGAATGAGGGCCATTCAGCGCTGCTGGCAGTGGAGCGCATCCGGATGCTTATGGAGGAAACGGGAGCCGCGTTCGAAGAGGCGCGTCTGCCGGTGACCGCCGCAACCGTCTTCACGACGCACACTGCGGTGGCGGCCGGCATCGATCTCTTTCCCCCGGAGCTCGTGCGCCGCCACCTCGGGCATTACTACGCAGAGCTTGGGCTGGACGACCACACCTTCATCGGCTTCGGGCGGACGAACCCAAATGACGACCACGAGCCGTTTTCGATGGCGTTACTGGGACTGCGCTTCAGTGGCTTTCGC
>DATNET010000581.1:0-6546 GCA_035606745.1 Tepidiformaceae bacterium | reverse complement strand
GTTAGCAGCGACTGCTGCGCGGAGATCACGAACCTCACCCGTGAGCAGCGCGACCTGTTCGGTCAGGTGCGCGAGCGCTTCCTCAAGTCTCCCCATCCTGCGCGGCAGGTCTTCGAATTCTTCCCCGAGGATCAGCGGGCGCAGTTCGGCGCGCCACTCCGGGTGGTCCAAGAGCAACTGCACGAGCGCGCGATAGTCATCGACAGCGAAGGACATGGCACCAGTCTAGCAGAGCAGGATTGGCGTCCGGCGCATTGGCGGAGTCAGTCCGCCGTGGTTATCGGCCGCGAGCCGACTTCAGCGCCGCGATTGCGGGGAGCAGCCGTAATGGGCGGCGGCCCTTCGCCCGTGGCGCCATTGGGGGACACGCCGTTCGAAGAGCTCGATGCCGCGCTGGCTTCCATTTCGCGGGCAATCGGAGTCGTGACGGTGCGTGCGGCGAAGCCCTGGCCGGTTTCGATGGCGATGAATATCGCCAAAACGAGGTACAGGTACGGCTCATCGAGCAGACGGCCTTCGGACTGGCTACTAAAGAAGATGCCGATCATGGAAGCCCCGAGCCAGCCGATGACGAGGCGGTCGAACGGCATCACCGCGGCGCGATAGGCCCGGATGACCGCGCCGCCAAGCCGGAAGACGACGAACAGGAAGAACCCGAAGCCGACAACTCCCAGCTCGGCGAGCAGTGAGATGACCGACGTGTGCGAAAGCGTGACTTCCGCCCACGATGGGATGTCGGCGCGGTACGAGAGCAACAGCGAGTGCTGGTAGTTGCCCGAGCCAACGCCAAGGAGGCGGTGGTCAAGGAACATGTGCCAGCCGGCGGCGATCAGGAAGTCGCGTTGGCCGAGTGCCTGCACGGGATTGCTGAGGCTCTTAATGCGGTCGGCGTTGCCGCCCCCCTGGAAGAGGACAAGGACGGTCGCGAGGGCAACGGTGCCAACCGCAACGATGGTCAGCTTCATTTTCGTGCCGCGCTGGATGGGCGTCGTCCAGAGCACGATGGCGGCGCAGAGGAGCAACGTAGCCCAGCCGGAGCGAGAGCCGGTTGCCAACATGGCGACGCTGCCGAGGGCTATGGCGGGGACGGCGAGGTAGAGCGTCGTCCGGCGTGGCCCGGTCGCGAGGATAAGGGCGCCGGCCAGCGACAACGACATCGCGAAGTAGCGCGCCATGATGTTCGGGTCGGAGAAGGTGGCGTTCGAGCGGTAGCTGTAGCCATCCGAATCCACGAGGATCGAGCGCCAGTTAAAGACGTGGGCAAACCGCTGCGCGATGGCGATGAGCGAAAGGCCAATGGTCGTCAGGAGGATGGCGCCAAGCAGCCATTCGACATCCTTGCGGGTCTGGATGTAGAGCGGCGCGACACAGGCGAAGGCGACGTACATCGGCATGATCAGCACGGTGTTATTCGGCTTTAGCGAATCCGACCAGGCGACGCCAAGGACGACGATGGCGAGGAGCGCAAGGATGGGGACGACGGTGCGCGAATTTGGGATAAGCCGCCGGGGGTCGTGCCGGTATTGAAAGATAGCGACGCAGATGGTGGCCAGCATGGCGGCCTTGCCCGGATTGAGGAGGGCGCGCACAGCACCGGATAGTCCGGACGTGCCGAGTGAGGGGATAAGCTTTTCGCCGGCGTATTCGAACGGCAGGCCAAGGACAACGGCGAGGATGAGGAGCTTTGGCTCTCGAAGGACAATCACGGCCACCAGGATCGCAATTTCGATGGCCACAATGACGACGAGTTGCGACATTTCCGCGCCTGCGCCCCGCGAGATTCCGCACATTGACCGGGTACCGGGTCACCCATACCCTAACCGGCAATGACCCCCCGCACCAGTGGATTTGATCGAGACATCAGGCTCATCCGCCGGCGTGCGTGGCTCTTTATCCCTTTCTTTCTTCTCGGGATCGCAGTCGCACTTTTCTATTCTCGTGTTTCGGGAAAGACGAATGCGATCGGTACGATCTCGATCCAAACAGTAGTGCATGAGGTTTACTCCGGCGGCGATCGTGGCTTTCGGACCTTCGAAGCGGACCAGATGACGCGGGAGCCCGTTTTCAAAAAGGAGGTCATCGACGCGATAGGTGACCCGAACTTCGACTACTCGCGGTTTGGCATTGCACTTTCAACGGTGTCAATTGGTGACGGCGTGTCCTCCGGTACAGAAACGGTCGCGATCCAGGACGCAAACCCCTCGCTCGCCCAGAAGTACCGAAACGCCTGGGTCAACGTGTTTATCAAGGAATTCATGTCCACAGACGGGCTCTTCAGGACTACAGCCACAAACCAGCGCAAGGGCGTGGCCGACCAGGCAGAGAAGAATTACGCGACCGACTACACGAAGCTGGTGGCGCTGGCGAAGGCGGAGGGCGTGACGGCGCCGCTGGACCAAATTGCCCAGCCGTCGCGGGACCGAAGCGTGACGCAGGGCCTTAACACCCAGCAGGCCGACCTTCTTACCCAACTTGCCGAGGTCCAGGCCGCGGAGAAGACGATCGCTGCCGGGGCTGATGCCGCAACCGCTTCAGCATTGGCATCGAACGTGCTCCAAACGACGGTAAGCGGCGACCCGGCTGCTGCTCTGAAGGCGAAGGAAGCCACGCTGACCGCGGCCATCGCGACCATTAGCCAGCAGCGTACGGCAATGTCCGACGGCAGCTTCTCGCCAGAATTCCAGTCGTTGCTCGATAACGTCCGCCAGGAAGCGAACGTAAAAGACGCCGCGTATCAGAACTACAACGACGGCAAAGCTGCCGCGGTGAGCGTCCGGACCGACGTGGCGCCCGTCTACACGCAGTCAGGCGGCAAGGGTGCGTCGTTGATCGGGAGGACGGCCATTGTGCTCGTCATTACGATCGTGTTCGGTCTGATCGCGATTTACGCGTGGGAGTGGCTCAGCCAGGTGCGTGCAGGCACGGAGGACGACGACTCGGGACCGGCCACGGAACCGGCGAAGCCGTAACCGCACGTTTCGGTAAACTAACGCCAGCATGCGCATCGCCGAAATCAACGACATCGCTTCGGTAGCGACCGAGATCACTCGGGGTCTGCGCGCCCGCGGCCATGAGGCGACGCTGCTACAGCCCCGGCTGGTGGGAGCGACGCTTCACCCGCTGGTCAAGCCAGTCGTCGGGCCGGCACGTGCGGCGGACTGGATAGACCTCATCCAGACGATGCGGCGCGGCAACTACGACCTTGCGCACATCCACTACGCCTACCTGGGCAATGTTGGCGTGCTGGGGCGTTTCCCGTACATCCTGCATTGCCACGGCACGGACCTCCGTGGTTCCACCGTGTTCACGCGCCCGCTCATCCGCAACGCCATTCGCAAAGCCAAGCACGTGTTCTATTCGACGCCAGACCTCGCCGCGTACGTCGAACAGTACCGGGACGATTGCGAGTTCCTGCCAAACCCTATCGACACGGAGATGTTCCGGCCGGATTCGTTGTCATCGGAGCAAGATGGCGTGTTCATCTGCTGCGCGCTCACCGAGGTCAAGGGGGCGATGCGGCTGTACAACGCCTGTTGGCGGCTCAACGAGCTGCGGCCGGATATCCGCGTGACGGCAATCGCCGGCGGACCGTACACGGAGCTGTTCCGCGAGCTCCCAAACGTGACGTTGCTTCCCCGGCAGCCAAGAGCCACGCTGCCCGCGCTCATCAACCAGCACGCGATTGTGCTGGGCTGGGTGCGGCTCGGCATCGCGGGGATGGCTGAGTTGGAAGCGATGGCGTGTGGGCGTCCCGTGGTGGCGTGGTTCAACCAGGCGCACATCTATCCCGAGGAGCCACCGTTCGTGCGTGCCGTCGATGGTTACGACATCGCCCGTTCGATCATCCAGCTCACGGATGACCCGGGGATGCGTGACCGGCTCGGTGCGGAAGGCCGGGCATGGGTGCAGCGGTACCACCGGCTCGACCTCGCTGTGCAGCGCGTGGAGGAAGTCGCCCTCGCGATCGTTGGCGACCAGCCAATCCCCGCGACAACGTGGCCGCCCGCAGCCTGAACCGCTCCGAGCAGAGATCAGGCCGCCTGGTGCACGACGGGAAGCGCGAGTTGATTACGGCCGAACGCCTTGGCCCGGTAGAGCGCGCGGTCGGCCTCCTCGTAGGTGCGCGCGAGCGCCCCGGCTTCGGCGCCCCGGACAGCGTGCCACGGCGAAAGCCCCACGCTCACCGAGAGCCAGACGGCGTTTTCCGGGGTGACGTTGAACGGCGTGCCGGAGACGGCCGCGAGGATGCGCTGGCAGACAGCCGTAGCGTCTTCGAACGGGACGCAGAACATGATGGCGAACTCCTCGCCTCCCGTGCGTCCGACGTTGCCGTCGATCCCGGTGGCTTCACTGACTCGCTGTGCCACCTCGCGTAAGACGGCGTCTCCGGCCGGATGTCCGAAGGTGTCGTTAATGCGCTTGAAGTGGTCGATGTCGACGATTGCGAGCGAAAGAGGTGTCGCACGCTGGACCTCATCGAACCAGGCGCCGCGGTTGAGCACACCCGTGAGCGAGTCGAAGCGGGCGAGGCGTTCAGCCTGTTTGCGCAGCACGTCCATTGCCGCCGCTTGTTCTTCAAGCAGGAGCGTGTGCTTTTGGAAGTCGGCAAGGAGCTGTTCCCGCATCTCGGCTGCTTCGATCTGCGGGCTGATATCGCGGGCGATGGTGTAGACGAGGCGTGTGCGGTCGTCCATGACGCCGCTCCAATCGAACCACCGGTAACGGCCGGCGGAATCGCGGAATCGCGCCCGCGTGGGCGCGTGCTGCTCGTTGGGGGTGTTGACGATGGCCAGGAAGGCTTCTGTGAGGGATTCGCGATCGTCTTCGTGGACGAGCCAGAGAAGCGTGCCGCCGAGCACGCGTTCCGGCGGATAGCCGAGCGTCTCGAACCAGGAGGCGTTGGCGGAGAGCGCCTCCCCCTCAGCGTTGAAGATGGCGAACATATCAGGGGAGACGGTGAGGAATCGTTCGAAATCGACGCCGCCGGGGATGTGAAGCAACGAGGTATTGGCGCTGGCCGGATGGGCGGCGAGCGGATGCGAATCGCTCATATGACGGGTGACGGCACGCTGGCAGGTGATCTGAAGGGGATTTTGAGGGTTTCGCCTAATCTCTAATGCGAACGTGGCCGCGTGAAGCGAAGATTGTTCGCCTCAGCACCGGGCCGGAAAGCGGGTGGGCCGCTAGCCGCCGATGCGCTGTGTGCGCTGCGTCTCTTGTTTCTCTTCCGCGCCACCGGCCTGGATTTCGGCGGTGGTGGTTTGCGCGCGCCGCACTCGATCCAATTCGACTTCCGCATCGCGCTGCTTGCGCCATTCGTCGAGCGAGGTGTCTTTCCACTGCGGCTTTTCGGCTTCGCGCTTATCCTCGCTCTTGCTCATTCGCCAGGCAGCGATGCCGCCAATTGCCATGACAAGAGGGAATCCGATGGCAGTGAGTAGTTCGAATCCATTCATCCCCCTCAGTGTGGCCTTTCTGTTCGCGGAGCGCCAGTACCGTCCCCTTTACGTGAGTCCACAGTGGGTTTGTCAAGTTGGCCAGGAGGTAGCCGCCTGCCTTGGCCGAGCCCTCATCCCCCTGCCCCCTTCTCCCGACCGTGCGGGAGAAGGGGGTTCGAACGTGGACGAACGCTTTCGAGTCGCGGTACGGAGAGTCTTCATGTCATCACTGCCCCGGTTCGGGGCGGCCCATCAGCCGTTTAGCGACACGCGTGGCAGCGCGTCGATCGCCGGGTGCGATTTCGCCATCGAGCACGAGGGCGCTGAGGCGCTGCTTGATCACGCGAATCCATGGCCCTGGCTCGCGTTCGAACATCGCCACGAGGTCATCGCCGGTGAGCGGGCTTTCCGCCCGTAGCGCGTCGCGGTCCTCGGCCTCCGCGCGTTGGCACGCCGCAGAGAGACGGTCGTGATAGTCATTGTCGTCGTACGTGTGGCTGGCGTTGTCAGCGCGTTTGAGGGCCAGGAGATCCCGCCAGTGCCCTTCGCACTTTGCCATGAACCGCCGCACGGACCGCCGATCCGAGGGCTCCGGGCGGTCCATGTGCCGCCGCACGAGGAGCCGGATGATGAGGGCATCACGGCGCCCCAGCTTTAGCCGATCGAGGAGCGCCTGGGCGAGTTCGGCGCCGACGGTCTCGTGGCGATAGAAGCCCCATTCGCCATTGGGCTTCACGTGCCGCACAGCCGGTTTACCGATGTCATGCAGAAGAGCCGTCCAGCGGCGAATATGCGCCGACTCGGGAGCGACCGGTATCGCCTGCACCGTGGCCACGGTGTGGCCCCAAACATCGAAGCGATGGAAGGCGTTCTGTTCGCAGCCGACCATCGGGACGAGCTCCGGAAACACGACTTCGAGGGCGCCGGCGGCCTGAAGCGCCTCGAGGCCGCGTGCGGGGTTGGCGCCCTGGAGCAACTTGTCGAGTTCGGTTGTGATGCGTTCCTGCGAAAGCGTCGCCAACAGGGCGGCAGTCTCGCGCATGCCGGCCAGCGTGGGTGGTTCGATTTCGAAATCGAGCTGGCTGGCGAAGCGCAGGCCGCGAAGGAT
>DATNET010000571.1:0-12425 GCA_035606745.1 Tepidiformaceae bacterium | reverse complement strand
CGCCTTTCGCGATCTCATGGGAAAGATTCGGACCGGAGAGTACGGAGATGACCGCGTCCGCCCAGCGGGCGGCGATCACCTCGCTCATGCGTTCGTTGGTGCCGGCCTCCAGCCCCTTCGCCACCGACAGCACGGCAGGGCGGGGCCAATTGGGTAGGCCCACGAGCGCCTGGCGGACGGCCTGGGCCGGTGTAGCGACAACGACCCCATCAAAGGCACCGGTCAGCGAATCTGTGGCTTCGACGTTGACGGAGGCTGGAAGCGAAACGCCGGGCAGCCGTTCGAGCTCACGACGGGCACGCAGGGCGTCGGCTTCCACAGTGTGCCGGACAGCGACGGTGACTTCGTGGCCGCGTTCAGCAAGAAGCGCCGCGAGGGTGACACCCCACGAGGTGGCCCCGACGACCAAAATACGCGGCATATCAGCCCGTGGCGGGACGGTTTCCGCCCTGGCCGAAGCGCGGTTCCGTGCCGGCCGCGAGCCGGCGAATGTTCGGGATGTGCTTGAATTCCACGAGAAGCGTGGCAAACACGCAATAGAACGCGAACGCCCATGGCTGACCGAAGCGCGCAGCGGCGACGATGACGCAGATGGTCGCGAGGGGGACGCCCACGACGGACATCAGCGAGACGATGCGCGTGGGGACGATCAAAACGGCGCCTATGAGCGGGAAAAATAGTGACAGCAGCGGGGTCAGGCCGAGGACGCCCCCGTATGCGCTTGCGACACCACGGCCGCCGCGGAACCCGGCGAAAATTGGCCAGACGTGGCCCACCAGGGCAAGGCTGGCACCAAACGCGGCAACTGCATCGCTGTGAAATACAAAGCGCCCAATGAGAGCCGGGCCGGCCCCCTTACTTATGTCGCCAATCATGACGAGCACCGCGGGCAGCTTCCCGGCGGTTCGAAGAACGTTGGTGGTGCCTGTTTTGCCGCTCCCCGACTCACGAATGTCGCGCCCAGTCCACAGGTAGCCAACGACGAGGCCGAATGGTACTGAGCCCAGCAGGTAGCCGATCAACCCGTTCGCGAGAAGTTCCCAGATCACGTGTGCGAATCATCCTCGCTTCGTGCGCGGAAAACCAGCTTGATCGCGGTTCCTTCGTAGTCGTAGGCCTCGCGGATGCGCCGTTCGAGGTAGCGCCGGTAGCTGAAATGGACGAGCGCCGGGTCGTTGACGAAGAGCACAAACGTCGGGGGATCGATGCTCGCTTCCGTTGCATAGAAGAGCTTGAACCGCTTGTTGCGCACGAGCGGCGGCACATGGTCGCGCAGGGCTTTCGTGAGAAGAGCGTTGAGTTCCGGGGTCGGTATTCGGAGACGCCGGGCTTCGCGTGCAGTGGCCGCCATCTTCAGTAGCGTAGAGAGTCCCGTGCCTTCCGCCGCCGAGATGAAGGTAACGATGGCCCAGGGGACGAACTGAAGCCGCGTGCGCATCTGCCGTTCGGACCAGTTCTGACGCTCCTCCGCGTCTTCCCACAGGTCGATTTTGTTGACCGCGATGACAAGGGCCTTATGCATTTCGATAGCGATGCCGGCGATGTGCGTGTCTTGCGATGTCACACCGGCGGTGCCATCGATGACGAGCACCGCAACGTCCGCCCGATCGACGGCGGTGGTGGTCCGCATGACAGAATGAAGCTCGACGCCTTTGCCGAGCTTTCCTGGGCGGCGCACTCCAGCGGTATCGACGAGGAGGAACGTGCCCTCAGGCGTTTCGATTTCCGTGTCGACGGCGTCGCGCGTGGTGCCAGCGACATCGCTGACAATCACCCGCTCTTCGCCGAGGATCGCATTGACGAGCCGGGACTTGCCGACGTTGGGCCGGCCGATGATAGCGACGCGGACACGGTCCGGCTCGGGGACGGCGGCGGTTCCCGGCAGTTTCGCGACGACCTCGTCGAGCATCAGGCCCACGTTGATGTGGTGCAGGGCACTGACGGGCATGGCCTCGCCAAGGCCGAGAGTGAACGCATCCGCGATCCCGGCGACCTCACGGCGGTCGTTATCGGCCTTTGTGGCAATGAGCATGGTTGGCCGCGCGGCGCGGCGCACGACATCGGCCATGTCGTAGTCGCTCGCGGTTAGCCCGTCACGGGAATCTATGCAAAACAGCACGAGCGCTGCGCCTTCGAGCGCGACTTTGATCTGCTCCATGATCAATGGGGCGTAGACGTTTTCGGCGTCGGTTTCGAATCCGCCCGTATCGATGAGCCGGAAACGGACATCCCGCCATTCAACATCCGCTTCCACGCGATCACGGGTCGTGCCGGGCTCGTCCTCCACGATCGAACGGCGTTCGCCCAGCACGCGATTGAAGAGGGACGATTTTCCGACGTTCGGGCGGCCGACGATCACGACGCGGGGAAGAGTGGCGGTGGTCGTCATGGAGAAGCTGCTTTCAAGGTGATGGTTATCGGGTCGATCGGCTCGGCTTTCAGGCCGGCGGGCAGAGCGACGGTGACGGGGTAGCTGGCCGTGCCTGCAACGGCGTCGGCCAGGGAAACGGTTGCCTTGATGTCGCCCTGCTTTAGCGTTTGCATCTGCGCCAGCGGTCCCGATACCTGGACCGTAACGCTGTAGCTGCCTGCCGCCGCCACAAGCCCCGCTGGGGGATGAATATCGGGCGCCACAACGAAGGCCGCGGCGGTATCGAATGGGACGATCGAGACGGTGACGATGACCGTCGTGTGGTCTGAGACGAGGTTCGGCACGCGATCGACGAGACGGCTCTGGACGACATCCTTCGTGGCGCCGCTTACGTCAACCTGATCAGTGCCCAATCCCTGGAGTCCATCGACCACGTCCTTCGGGCCCGTGACCGTAACGACAGCCGGGTCGACCGTCACGCTGCCGACTCGGTAGCCCGGAGCCGGCAGGCCGACGATGTTGGGCGTCAAGCCCATCGTGCGCTGCTCGAAAATCGGTTGAACTTTCAGACTGACTCGCGCGGTCGGGGGAGACAGCGTCACAGTCACGGTGCTACCGCCGGATGTCCGAGCGACAAGGTCGCCGTCGATCTGGGTATCGCCGCGGACATTGCTGAGGTTCACATCGACATCGACCTCTGCGACGCTGTCCACGAGGTCGGGTAAGCCCCGAACCGAGACGAAGACAGGGTCGACCGTGGCCGGACTGCTTTCCTGGTAACCGGGGGGAAGCGGCAAGCGCCGGTTGACGGTGACCGGCACATCTTTCACCTTCGCTTCCTGGAGCGTAACAGTCACGCTCGCCGGGTTGACAGAGACCACTCTGACACCGTTTCGGCGGGAGGTGACGTGGACAGGAACCTGCGCCGGAGCGCCGGGCTGGACGCCCTTCACATCAACTGAGGCATCAAAGTCCGAGGGCCGCAGGCTGGCGACATCGGCCTTGCGGGCCTGCACCTGGACGCGCACCGGCTCAAGTTCGGAGACGATGAAGTCCCGCGCATTGACCGCCTGGGGGACGATGGAAGCGGGGTCGGTCTGGGCAGGCACCCAGACGTCGACTTGAGGATTTTCTACATCCTGGACCACGAACCACACGCCAAATGCCGCGACGAGGCTAAAACACGCGAGCACCCAGTGGCTCAGGACACTACCGCCGCCGCCACGAAGGAAGCCGCCGGTGGCTCGCCACGGAGATTGCCGGCCGTTATTGCCATTGTTCATACGGGCACACCTCCGACGCCGTCGCGCGCGCTCGCGGTGGAGGGTTCCAGAAGCCATTCGAGCACAGCCCTCAAGCGCCGCTCATCAGCGACGTGTGTGAGCCTCCCATGCAGCGCAATGCTGATGCCGCCGGTCTCTTCCGAGACCACGACAGTGAGCGCATCGGTCTGCTCCGTGATGCCGATCGCGGCGCGATGCCGAGTGCCGAGGTTTCGCTCTCCCATCGGCAGCTCGCTCGCGAGTGGAAGCACGCAGCCCGCCGCCACGACGCGCTCATCACGAAGGACGACGGCCATGTCGTGAAGCGGAGAGTTCGGGTAGAAAATCCCGGCAAGCAGTTCCGGCGACACTTTTGCATCCACGGAGATGCCCGTCTCGATCACGTCTTCAAGGCCGGTGTCGCGTTCGAGAACAAACAGACCGCCGTGACGTTCGGCCGACATCCGGCCAGCCGCACGGACCACGGAATCGATGACTTCATCGTACTTTGGGGCGTTGAGCCAACCCTGGATACCGGTGCGGCCGAGGCGGTCGAGTGCCCGGCGGATCTCCGGCTGAAAGACGACGGCGGCGCCTATGAGGAGTGCCGTGAACGAGTTTTCGATGAGAAAATTGACGACCGTCAGGTCGAACAGGCGCCCGATAACGACGAATCCCAGGAACAAGACGAGCGCGCCGCGCAATCGCGTCATCGCCTGCGTACCACTGAGGATTCGGAGCGTCGAAAAGATGACCACCGCGATCACCAGCACGTCGATGGCGCTCGAGAACGTGAACTGGCTCAGGACTTCGCGGATGTGGCTCAGATCGGGCATGCGTGCTTGGGTTGCCTTGGGCAGATTTCTCTTTACAAACGTCCTGGCCGGCGGAGCGTCAGAGTTGCCGTCATGATAGCGGCTGGCGACGATCTTCCGGGTTAGGTGGTCACGCGATCGGCCTGACCCAGCAGGAACGCCACGACCGCTGCCTGCGCCCAGACGCGGTTCTCGGCCTGGTCAAAGATGATTGAGCGGTCGCTCTCGATCACCTCATCGGTGATTTCGTCGCCACGATGAGCGGGCAGGTCATGCATGATGAGGGCGTCGGCGGCGGCGCCTGAAACGAGTGCAGCGTTCAGCTGGTAACCGTTGAAATCGATCCTGCGCCGTTCGAACTCGCGTTCCTGACCCATGGACGCCCACACATCGGTGTACACCGCATCGGCCCCGGCAACTGCCTCAGCGGGATCCACGACAAAGGCAAGCCGGCCTCCGGACTGTTCGGCGCGGACGCTGGCCTCGGAGACTACTGCTTCCGGGAGCATGTAGCCGCGCGGCGATGCAATGCGGACATCCATGCCCAGCGAGGCGGCCGTAAGCACCAGGCTCGCAGCGACATTGTTTCCATCGCCGACGAAGGCGATTGAGCGGCCATTTAGCGCGCCCCACTTTTCTTTCAACGTGAGGAGGTCAGCAAGCGCCTGGCACGGGTGCTCCGCGATCGTGAGTGCGTTGATGACCGGGACGCTGGAGTACCGGGCATATTCTTCGATGATCTCTTGCTCGAAGGTCCGTACGGCGACGATGTGAACGTAGCGGCTGAGCGCGCGCGCGACGTCTTTGATGGGCTCGCGTTCGCCGAGGCCAACCTCTTGCGGCCCCAGGTAGATGGTCTCCCCGCCGAGATGGCGCATCCCGACCTGAAAGCTCACGCGCGTCCTGAGGGAAGGCTTTTCGAAAACCAACGCCAGCTGCCGGCCTTCAAGCAAACGTTGCGGTTTTGCCTTCAACGCAGCGGCGACTTCGAGCAGGAAGGAGAACTCTTCGCCGCTCAGATCTGCGCTGGAAAGGAGGTGACGGACGTTGTCCCGGGCATGATTTCCCATTGGGGGCAGTATACCATCGGGGCGCATCGGCCCGGATATGTGGTGTAGACCACAGTGGCCAGCATTTCTAGCCCCGTGCGCTATTAACTTTCGTGCGCAACCGCCGTTACTCTTAGCACGGAGAATGCACCATGGAAACGCACGCCGATTCGAAGCCGGTTTGGAGCCGCAAACATGCTGAGGGAAAGATGTTCCAGCGGCTCGAGTGCGAGCGCTGCGGCGCTCGTTTCAACTTCGGCGATTCTCCCCGTGTGACGCGGGTGCCTCGCTGTCCTGCGTGCGGAAGCCTCGCGGCCCACCCGCAAGAGCATGACGGGCCGCGGGCTGCTTGACCGCGAGAGGGCGATTTCGGATGACGCCGATTCCCCTAACGCCCAAATTTGGTAGGATCATTCGACGCGCAGGGGTGTAGCTCAGTTGGTAGAGCATCGGCCTCCAAATCCGAGTGTCGCGGGTTCGAATCCTGCCACCCCTGCCAGAGATCGACTCGTCCTCTCTTGGTAGGTCGCCGTCCACGGCTTGCCGCAAGGCGCGACGGTTGCATAGGATGGTCATCTGTTGCCCAGGTGGTGGAACGGCAGACACGCTGTCTTGAGGGGGCAGTGCTCTTTTGAGTGTGTGAGTTCAAATCTCACCCTGGGCACCAAAACTACATCAACGTCGCGGCGACGCAACCGGGGCGCCATGGCCAAGTGGTAAGGCAGAGCTCTGCAAAAGCTCCACCGCCGGTTCGAATCCGACTGGCGCCTCCAACCTCTTCTCTCAAGCCTCCCTTTGGAGGCTTTTTCTTCGTCACGAGATTCAAGCGTTCCACCCCGCCGCGTTACGAAGGCGGATGCCCGATGCGTGGAGCGTCGTCTCCCATACGCCGTGCAATGGCCGCAGCGAGGGCAACACCCGAAGTTCAACACCGCTGGCTCGAAGTGCCGCAGGGAGATCGTCCATGATTTCCACCGCCACAGGCGTCACTGTCTCGCGGCTCACCCACATACCCGCGTCCTCAAGGTCGGTGAACGACTCGGGTGGAAGGCTATACCGATAAAGTACGGCGGCGCATTGCCGCTCCAGCCAGGCCGACTCGATGTGCGCGACGATCCTCGCCCCGGTGGCGCCAAACCAGCGGCTCCGGTCGGCTTCTGTGGTCGACTCAACCGGCCAGAGCAGGATACGAGGACACTCCCTTGGGAAGAGATACATCGCCTGGTGCGCCTCATCGATAGCCCAGACGAGTGGGCAGCTGAGCCAATCCTTACCGGGAGGCCGCAACGCGCGAACCGCCACAGGCCGAGGTTCGAACCTGTCGATGCATGGCTCTTCGCTGAAATGATAGAGACGCGGACGATCCATCCAGGGCATGGTAAGGCGGAGGGACCGTTTGTTTAATCGGCCGGAAGGTCCTCAGGTTCAATAGCGAGGGCAACGGCGAGTGCTCGTGAAACTTCGGCCATTTTTGCATCAGAGAGCGAGCCGACGTAATTCGTGAGGACGGCCTTCCGGAGACTGAGGAGTTCGTCGCAATGAAGGCTACTGACGTGCTTTAGCCCCTGTTCGGACCCTAGTAGCACCTGGGTAGCCATCCCGTGATAGCTCGAATACACAGGCACGCACGTGACGGTCGAGTAGCTAGACGCGATAAACTGCTGCCGACTCACGATGAGCACAACGCGATGGCGCCGGGGATCTCCGGGCGGGGACGTCACCCGGTACAGGTCACCCCGCTCGAGCATGGGCTCCATCTTCGATCAGTAACTCAACGTCATCGCCAAATTCGAACAAGTCAGGTTGAAGGTCCGCCCACTCCTCGGCTTCTGCACGGTCCGCATCGCTCATCCGCGCATAGATCTCAGCATCCCGGCGATCGCGTTGAGCCCGGCGGAGGTCCCGGAAGTACCGCTTGATGAGCGCTTCGACGAACGCCGAGCGGTTGCCGTCTGGGCCGAGGGCGGAGTCGAGTTCGGCGAGTACATCCTTGGAGAGGGTGAGTGAGGTCTTGGTCTTCATACCACTAGTATACTACCTGAATCCTACCGTCGGAATACCGGTGCGTGCCAGTCCAGGCAGGCCGCGTTCACAGCCCGTACTGCGCCGGTCGCGTGCGAAGCCATTCGCCGATTTTCTCGCCGATCATGATGGTCGTCAGGTTGGTATTCGCACGCGGCACGGCTGGCATGATCGACGCGTCGGCAACGACAAGGCCGTCTACCGCATAGGCGCGGCCGAACTGGTCCACGACTGCGCCGGGATCGTCGCCGCCGCCCATTTTCAGGGTGCCGCAGGGATGAAATCCGCTCGCCGCCAACCGCCTCATGAGGTTGGCGATCGCTTCGTCGCTAAGTTCCCGCTCTGGAGCGGGGAAGATGACGCGATCGATGATCGATCGCATCGATTCGGTTTCGGCGAATCGTAGGCAATCCCGAAAGGCAGCGATGAGCCGCCGCGTGTCGCGCTCGTCCTCACAGAAGTGTTGCTCCGCGACAGGGCCCGCATGCGGATCGGCGGATGCGAGCCGTAACGTTCCTTTGCCGTATGCCTGTTCGAGGACGGCTGCAATCGCGAACGACCCTGGCGCGCCTCCGCGTGAAGTGAACGAAAACGCTTCGATCTGCAGATCGTTCCGTTGATCGCTTCCCGGCGCGGTGTAGCGCAAAATCGTCTGCACGATCGGTTGGTCGAGGTCGAGGATCGCCGGGTCTTTGACGGCACAGGTCACAGCCAGTGCGGGGTGGTCGGAGAGGTTCGCGCCGACTCCCGGGACGTCGCGGATGACTTCGATGCCGTGCCGTTCGAGTTCGGCGCGCTGCCCAATCCCGGACCGCATGAGTATCGCGGGCGACTGCAACGACCCGGCGCTGAGCACAAACAGCCGGCCATGGATGAGCGATACCTCGCCATTGCGTTCGACCTCCGCTGCCACTACGCGGCCGTTCTCCACGATGAGGCGGCGCGTGAGCGTTTCTGCCCTGATGGTGAGATTTGGCCGCGCACGGGCGGCGGCGAGATAACCGATAGCCGTGGAAATGCGGAGCCGGCCCAACTTGTTCATGGGGTGCGGCCCCGAGCCCCAGCCATCGGGGTCGTTCGCGTCCTCGCAGCGTGGAAACCCGAGCTCGTCGCTCGCTTCGAGCCAGGCCTGGTGCACGGCGGTCAACTCGTCCCAGGTGTAACGCCGGATGCTGATCGGTCCCGCGTCGCCATGGTACGGCCGCTCACCGAAGTCGAGGTCGCGTTCCAGGCGTCGAAATGCCGGTAAGACGTTTGCCCACGACCATTCGGGGCAACCGCCTTCCGCCCAGCCGTCGTAGTCTTCGGGCATGCCCCTGAGTGCGATGGTCGTGTTTACGGCACTCGAACCTCCGGTCACTCTCCCCCGCGGGAACGGCGCCGAACGCCCCGCGGCGGTCGGCTGGTAGCTGAAGCCCCAGTCGTGCGCCGTGTATGAGTTGTTGTGGCTGTTCACGAGGTCGAAGGGCGTGTCGGCGGTATTAGGGTAATCCGGGCCAGCCTCTACCAAACACACCGACCGCCGCGGATCTTCCGAGGCGCGCGATGCGACGACAGCGCCAGCGGATCCGGACCCGATGACCACGATGTCGTACTGCCCCGCCGGGTTCGGAACTGACATGTCTCGCTGCCCCTCGTATCATTCGCGTCCGACGCACCCCACGTGGGGCGCTATCTTCACCATCGCCGGCTGCTTTAGCCAACCGAGGCATTCTATGACGTTCGCAACCGTACTGGGCGAAGCCCGCGCCGAGGGCCGCACGCTCCTCAACGAAGTCGAAGCCAAAGCGATCCTGCAGGAAGCGGGGATCCCGGCAACCGCGGCAACCCTGGCCATCACCCGTGATGAGGCGGTCCACCAGGCCGAAGCGATGGGCTATCCAGTGGTCCTCAAAGTTGTCTCGCCCGACATTTCGCACAAGAGCGACGCCGGCGGTGTGCAGCTCAACCTGAAGGATGCGGACGCTGTAGCCACAGCGTTCGACGCAATTATGTCGAACGCACGCAGCGCCGAGCCAGGTGCGCGGATTGATGGCGTCTCCGTCCAGCAGATGGCAAAACCCGGGACCGAAGTGATCGTCGGCATGACGACGGATGCGCAGTTCGGACCCGTGATGATGTTCGGGTTGGGCGGAATCATGGTGGAAGTGCTGAAAGACGTTGCCTTTCGCCTCATCCCACTGTCGGACAAGGACGCGCAGCAGATGATCGACGAGATCAAGGGCAAGCCAGTCCTCGATGGCGTGCGGGGCCAGCCTCCCGCCGACATCGCGGCCCTACGGGCCACCATCCTCAAGGTCTCCCAACTCGTCGAACAACACCCCGAAATACGAGAGCTCGACTTGAATCCGATCTTCGCGTATCCGAATGGCGCAATCGCCGTTGACGCGCGCATCGTCGTCAGCGAGGCCGACCGATGAGCGTCTCAGGGCACCGGCTCGACCGTATGTTCAATCCCGAAGTCGTCGCCGTCATCGGGGACAAGGGGCCGGGCTACATGTGGCTCCACAACAACATGCCATTCAAGGAAAAGGGCGGAAGGCTCTACTCGGTCCAGCTCGACGAAAAAGAGATCCCCGGAATTGAAGCGCTCGGCATCCAGAACTTCAGGTCGATGGCAGATGTCCCGGAGCCAATTGACTACGCTGTTGTGGCGGTGCCTCGCCAGGTGTCGCCGTATGTGCTCAAGGACCTCATCGCCAACGGTGCTCACGGCGCTGGGTTCTTCACGAGCGGGTTCGCAGAGACGGGTGAAGAGCTCGGTGTGAAGCTTCAGCAACAGCTCACCGTCATGGCACGCGAGGCGAACTTCAACCTCGTCGGTCCGAACTGCATGGGCCTCTATTTGCCTCGCTCTGGCGTCCGCTTTAACGCCGATGCACCGGTGGTGGACAACGGCCGCGTCGGCTTTCTCAGCCAATCTGGGACGCACGGCATCATGTTCAGCCTCGTTTCGGCAGCGAATGGCGTCTATGTGAGCCGCTGTGCGAGCTTCGGCAACGCCGTCGTCCTTGATGTCAGTGATTATCTCGATTACCTCACCCAGGACGATGACACCGAGGTCATCGGGATGTACGTCGAAGGCGTGAAAGACGGGCGCCGATTTTTCGAAACCCTCAAGGCCGCCTGCGCACGCAAACCGGTCGTGGTATGGAAAGGTGGCCAGACGCTCGCCGGAGCACGGGCAACGATGTCTCACACGGGCTCTCTGGCGGCTCCGCAGGCAGTCTGGGACGGGATGATGCGGCAGTGCGGCGCCATCACCACCAACAACCTCGATGAGACGATCGACGTCATGAAGCTTCTGCTGGACGCCCGTCGCCCCACCGGGCCAAAGATGGCACTGCTTGCCCAAACCGGCGGCCAATCCGTTTCCATTACCGACGCGTTCGCGAAAGCAGGGCTTTCGGTCCCGCGTTTCAGCGATTCAACCTACGTCGAGCTGGGAGAGTTCTTTAACGTCGTTGGCGGCAGCTATCAAAATCCGCTCGACATGGCCGGGACCATCCAGGGCAAGAACGAAACGCTCGACCGAATCCTTCGGATTGTGGACGCGGACGAAAATGTTGATGCGATCGCCATGGAGCTGTCGGCGATGTTCGCTGCCCGACAGTGGAAGAAGGACCCGTCGAGCCTCGACGCAACACTGGACGCCCTTCAGGCCCACCAGCAGCGATCGTCGAAGCCGCTGCTGGTAATCCTGCACCCGGCGCATGAAGCGGAGTACGTCGCACACATCGCGCCGAAGTTCCACGACCGCCAAATCCCTCTGTATCAGAGTTTCGAACGCGCAGCTGCCGCGATGGCACGCGTACTGGCGTACGCAACGGCGTAGCGCAGATTCTCCGGTGAGCCGGCGTTTTAGATGCCGACGGTCACTCCGCCGCGAGGTCCGGCTCCCCGAGCATCTTTTCGGCCTCGGCGACGCTTTCGAGATGCACGATGCCCTTAATCAATGCGTAGCGAATCAGGTCGGTGCGCGTCCGCGCGTGTAACTTCGTCATGATGTGCGCCTTGTGCGCCTCGACCGTCTTCACGCTAATCACGAGCTCGTCCGCGACACGCTGGTTCGTGTGGCCTTCGGCGATGAGCTGCAGGACCTCTCGCTCGCGCGGCGTAAGCGACTCGGTCGAGGCGCTATCCGCCGGGCGCTTCGATCGGTAGCTGATCTCGTCGAGGTCGAAGCCGTCTGCCAGTCCGCTCGAGTAGTAGGTGTTGCCGCGGTGCACGGTCTGGATGGCGATCACCAGTTCAGAGACATCCGAGCTTTTCATCAGGTAGCCACTGGCGCCAGCGCGGAGAGCCTGGGTCAGTTGTTCCTCATCAACGAAGCCACTGAGCATGACCACCCGCGAACCACGGGCGAACTGGCGAATCTGGCGCGTAGCTTCGATGCCGTTCAAGCCTGGCATCACGACGTCCATCAAGACGACGTCCGGGTGAAGTTGCTCCACAGCCCTCAGCGCGGCTCGGCCGTTTTCTGCGTCACCGACCACCGAGAGCTCGGGCCTGCTTTCAAGCAACATGCGCAGCGCCTGGCGGATTACGGCATGGTCATCAACGAGGAGGACGCGGATCTGGCGGCCTCCAACATCGGGTGAAATTTTGCCGAACCCAGACGCGGAATGCGCAGTCGGATTGAATCGCGCGGTGCTCATAGGTCATTACCCCCTCACGCGGTTACCAGTCGAACGTAGCCGTGGGCGCTTGTGCGGAGTCTACTCCTCTGCCGCGCGGGTCGCCGCGCTCGGCCCTCGCAATCGAAGTGTGAGGCTTACGGGTTTTCGGCGCTGTGCCTTTCCGGGCACGCCCGGCACCGTTCGAAGGTGGCGTCGGGTGGGCGGCAAGGGATCCCACGCAACTCGAGCATCCGTTGGAGGCGCCACAGCGGAAGCCCCATCACGCA
>DATNET010000540.1:0-4764 GCA_035606745.1 Tepidiformaceae bacterium | reverse complement strand
TCGATGCCGCCATCGATCTGCTGGTGTTCGCGCTCGAGCGCCGCGCCTAGAGTCCCTAATGCCATGTGGGCACCTCCATCGCTCAACCGTACATTCGTCCCCCACCGGCTGTCGTGCCCATGAGGTCCCTCTTCCGTGGGCCGGTTGGTCAGTTCCGCGAACTGGCGATGAACTCCCTGGCAGCAGTTTCGACAGACGAAGGATCGAGGCCTGCCCCTTCGAGCAACTGCTGGTACGGCGCGATTTCGGTGCAGAAGCGGTCCTGAACGCCGATGCGTCGCAACTTGCCGGTGCCGGCCTCGGCCATGATCTCGGCGACGGCGCCTCCAAGGCCGCCGACCACCGAGTGTTCCTCCACGGTCATGACCAGGCTGGTAGCTGCCGCCGCGGAAACGATGGCTGCATGGTCGATGGGCTTGACGGTGTGCACGTTCAACACGCGAGCGCTTATCCCGTCGGAGGCCAACGCTCGGGCGACTTCGAGCACCGTCCGGACCGTGGTGCCGGTCGCGATGAACGTGAGGTCTCCGCCGTCTCGCATGAGGGTTGCCTTGCCGGCACACAGTGGCGGGCGTCCTTCTATGGGGGACATGTCGGCGGCGAAGCCGGCGACGCGAATGTAGACCGGACCATCGATGGCGGCCGCTGCCAGCACAGCTTCGTTCGTCTCGGCGGAATCGGCTGGGACGATGATCGTCATGCCGGGAATGGAGCGGAGGAGGGCGATATCTTCCAAAGCGTGGTGGGTCACGCCCCACGGACCTGCTTCGAGACCGGTGAACAGCGCGATGATCTTCACGCTGTTGCGGTTGTAGGCGCAGTCGTCGCGGATCTGTTCGAAGCCGCGCATGGAGACGAACGGCGCCATGCCCAGGACGAAAGTCAGCTTCCCGGTGTGTGCCAGCCCGGCCGCCACGCCGATGAGGTTCTGTTCGGAAATGCCGACATCGAAGTGGCGTTCCGGGTACGTTTCGCCGAATAGTCCGGCGGAGAAGTCCTGCGAGACGACGACGACATCGCGGTTCGCCCGGGCCAACTCCATGATCGCTGCGAGGTAGGGCGGGCCTTTCATGTACGAGCTCATCGGTGCATCTCCAGCGCGGTCAGCGTTGCATCGGCTTCTGCGGGGGTGAGCTTGAGGTAATGCGCACGGGAGGTGCCTTCGATTCCGGGCACACCTTTGCCCTTCACCGTGTGGGCGACGATTGCGGTGGGCCCCGATGCCGCGGGCAGGGAGTCCAGCGCGCCAACGACTGCCGCCATGTCATGCCCGTCGATTTCGAGGACGTTCCAGCGAAACGCCCTCCATTTGTCAGCGATTGGCTCGACGGGCATGAGGCTCGCGGTCTCGCCGGACGCCTGGAACTCGTTGGCGTCGATAATCGCGAGGAGGTTTTCGAGGCCAAAGCGCGGGGCGCACATGGCGGCCTCCCAAACCGAGCCTTCCTGCAGTTCGCCGTCGCCGAGGACCACGACCGTGCGCTTGTCGGAGTGGTCGAGGGCCTCGCCCATCGCCATGCCGACCGCCGCCGAGAGCGCGTGTCCGAGCGAGCCCGTGGCGAATTCGACCCCGGGTGCACGGAAGGTCGGGTGCCCGCCCAGGCGGCTACCCACTCCGCCCGTGAACGGAAGTTCCGATGCGGCGATGTGCTCCAACTCGACCATGCATGCATGGAAGATGTGGACGGAGTGGCCTTTGCTGAGCAAGAAGTGGTCATATGCGCGACCGTCTGGCTCAAAACGCAGAAATCGGAAGAAGAGGGCCGCCATGATGTCGGCACACGACATCGAGCCGCCGAGATGACAGCGCTGCGCGGCCGCGATCGAAACGATGTGGCGGCGCAGCGCCGCAGCCCGCAGTTCAAGGTCACGGACCGAGGCGTCGGCTTTCGTCAGTTCAGTCATCGCCAAACGCTTCACGAACTTTCGCAAACGCGACGTCCGTTACTTCAAGTGCGTCGTTGATGTCTTCCTGAGAGTGGGCTGCGGAGAGGAACCAGTTATGCCTCGGGTGCAGGTACACGCCTCGCTTGATCGCTTCGCCCGTGAAGAGCCTCGCACGCTCATATTCGGTGTCGCCAACAAAGCTCAGGAACGGCATCTGGACCGGACCGGTTTGGCGGACCCGCACGCCGTAGCTTTCCGCCTGCGTTGCGAGGCCGTGCCGAAGCGCCTCGCCCGCTGCTGCGAGCCGGACCAGGGCGTCGGTGTCACGAAGGGTGGTGATGGTGGCGAGCGCCGCCGCCATGGGGACTGCCGCGAACCAGAACGAGCCGGTTGCGAAGACCTGTCGAACAGCATCGCGAAAGCTGTCACGCCCCACTACGGCAGCGAGCGGGTAGCCATTGGCGATCGCTTTGCTGAAAGCGCTCAGGTCTGGCCGGACGCCGACCGGCTCCCAGCTGCCCTGCAGGCTGAGGCGGAAACCACAGCGGACATCATCGAGGATGAGTGCCGCGCCTGCCCGGTCACACAGTTCGCGCAGCCCTCGCGCGAACGCTGGGTCGACAAGCTCCTGATCGAGCCCTGCATCGTGGCGGAACGGTGACACAACGATCGCCGCGAGGTCGGAGCCGGCCTCGGCCGCCGCTGCCTCGACACTCGCGAGGTCGTTGTAGGTGTAGTGCAGCAGGTGGGCGCGATCTTCGGGGGTGGTCCCGGCAGGGCGTGGCGTACACCAGGGCGCCGAACCGTGATAAGCGCCGCGCGCGACGAGGACTTTGCGCCGGCCGGTCGCCGCGCGCGCGATGCTCACACAGAGCGTGGTGGCGTCCGTGCCGTTCTTCTGGAAGACCGCCCAGTCGGCGTGGGGGATGGTCTCAACGAGGAGCTCGGCCAATTCGACAATGCGGGACGACGGCCCATCCTGACAGTCGGCGTTGCTTTGCTGTTCGGCGGCGGCGGCGTCGACGATGGGGTCGGCGTGACCGAGAATGATCGGGCCGTAGCTGCACATAAAGTCTATATATTCGTTGTCGTCCACATCCCAGATGTGGCAGCCGCGGCCGCGCTCCAGGAACTGCGGGAAGCCTTCCGGCAATGTCCCGGCATTCTGGTGTCCATACATGCCGCCCGGGATCACCCTCGCGGCGCGGGCTCGCATCTCGGTATCTCTGGTCTGGATGTGCGTCCGGGTTGTCTGCATCGGTGTCTCCTTGACTCCTGGCGTGGGTGGAATGAGCCGTGATTCGGGTCAGTCGAGCGGCCCGAGCACGCGTTCGAGGTACGGGTTGCTGAAGCGGCCCTCCGGGTCGAGCCGCTTGCGGACCGCCTGGAAAAGCTCCCACTCGGGGTAGCGATCGCGCAGGGTGCGATGGGTCTGAAAGTGCAGCTTGCCCCAGTGCGGCCGGCCGCCGTAATCGTTCATGATGGTCTCGACTGCTTCGAAGTATTGTTGGTAATGGGTGCCTGAATAGACGTGGACAGCGATGTAACAGTTTTCGCGCCCGTAGGCGGTGCTGAGCGGGATATCATCGCCAGCGGTGAACCGCACTTCCACGGGGAAGCTGATCTGGATGCCGCTTTGTGAGACGAACTGTCTGACCCGGTTCAGTGCTTCTCGGCACGCCGAACGTTCGATGGAATATTCCATCTCGTAGAAGTGCACGAGCCGAGGGCTCGTATACACCTTGTCGCTGCGGTCGATGTATTCGGCGCGGCCGGTGAACGGCACGAGGCCCATGATCCTCGGCGTCAACGATGGGGCGAGACGCGCGATGCGGCAGCCGAGGCTAAAGCCGCCGTTGCCGATCAGGACATCGTCGCGGAACTCCTTCCACCGGCTGCGGGGAGCCAGAGGCTTTTCGGTGCGGTTGTTCCACTTGGTCAGAGCCCACTCAGTGTTTGGGATCCAGAAGAATTCGAAGTGGTCGTTTTCGGCGATATGGTCGTCGAGCGAGTCCAGCAGTTCGTCGACTTTCGCTGCCGATTCGACGGCGTGGACGTTGAACGCTTCTTCGCATTGCAGCGTAACCGTAGAAAGAACGCCAAGCGCACCGAGGCCGACCCTCGCCGTGTGGAAGAGTTCCGGCTCGTGCTCGGCGTCGCATTCGATGACTGAACCGTCGCCAGTGATGATGCGCATCCCCACGACGAAGGTCGCGAGCCCGCCGAGCTTGATGCCGGTGCCGTGGGTGGCGGTCGAGATCGCACCGGCAATGGACTGGTATTCGATGTCGCCGAGGTTCGGCATGGCGAGGCCACGCTTCGCCAGTTCGGCGTTGAGCGTGGAGAGCCTGATTCCGGCCTGGACCGTGACGAGGCGCTTCGTGCGGTCCACCGAAAGTACGCGCTGGAAGTTGTCGGGCCGGATGAGGCGTCCGTCGGTGACCGCGATTGCCGTGAAGGAGTGGCCGGCCCCAACCATCTTGACGCGCTCACCGGCGGCCGCGGCGTCCCGCACGATGGCGACGATCTCCTCTTCTGATGAGGGCGTTTCGATGGCTGCAGGTGTGGCGCGCTGGTTGCCGGCCCAGTTTTTCCACTGCCTGGAGGCCAGTCTTGTCGGCATCGGGAAAGAAACCCCCTGGCGGCCTCACCTGACGTTCCGTCAGGAAGTGACCGGATTGTTCGCGCGTTCCCGACGGCATGTCAAGAGGTCGCTGCGAATACATGAAGTTTTATTGCAGGCTGTTGACGCGGTTACCCGGTACGCCCTAGACTCCCGCGAAAGCTGACAATCCGTCAGTTTGCCGGGGCGTTGTTGCACCGGCTCAGAGCCTGGCTCAGACCAGGCGCGTTGGGGGAAACGATGAAGTTACGCAT
>DATNET010000539.1:0-2871 GCA_035606745.1 Tepidiformaceae bacterium | reverse complement strand
AGAGCGCCCGCGGCCAGTTGGCTGCGGGCGCTCTGTTTCGCTTTGCTCGGGAGCCGCCCTTAGTTGAGCTTCTGCCCCGACTGCCCGAACAGCGCCTCGCCCGTGTGCGCATCGACGAAGACGAGCCAATACGTGGGGCGGGTGGTGTCGGGAGGAGTATCTGCGGCGGCCGGGCTACCGACGAACGTTGGCTTGTCCAGGACCGCGACGATCCAAACCAACCGGGGGGTCTGATTTTGGTCGTCGGTCATCAAAAGCAGTTGTGCATCGCCCAGCTTTACAAACGGGTAGAAGCGCTGAGCTGAGGCGATTGCGGCCGTCTGCGTTACAGCCGATCCGCTATCCGCCGGGCTCGGAATATAGAGCGACATCTCCTTCGGGAGCGACATCCCCTGCGCGGAGAGCGCCGACAACGTGGTGCGCTGCGGCGGAGGCGTGGTCGCACTCACGGACGGAGAGGCGTCAGCCGAGGCCCCGGGCGAAGATGTCGTCAAGCCGAAGGCAAATGTGACAGCCACGACCGCACAGGCGGCCAGCCCGATGCCCGCGCACACGGTGCGCGTTCGATGTGTTCGGACGCTGCTTTTGAACATGCCTCGCCCCAGGTCGAGAATAGCTCTCGGGCCTAATCGAACATGATCACGCTACGGTTGACTTCGCCGTTCTTGAGCGCTGCGTAGGCTTCGTTGATCTGGTCGAGCTTGTAGCGGCGAGTGATCAGTTCATCGATCTTGAGCCGCTTCTGGCGATACAGCTCCATCAGCCACGGCATGTCGTACGTCTGGCGTGTCGAGCCGTAGTAGCTGCCGATAATCTGCTTCTCGCCGAGGAACGATGTCCCCGCCTGGGCGATCGTGAGCGACGCAGTGAGCGGCAACATCCCCACGATCACCGCCGTGCCACCACGCTTCGTCATCGCGAAGCACTGTTCGGCTGTCTTGGTCAGGCCGATCGCTTCGAACGCATAATCGACGCCGCCGCCAGTAAGCGCGGCGACCTGCGCGACGGGGTCGCCCTGCGATCCATCGACCGTATCGGTCGCGCCGAACTCACGTGCGGCCGCGAGCTTATTTTCGAGCAGGTCGACGGCGATGATGCGCGACGCGCCGGCAAGCCGGGCACCCTGGATGATGTTGAGCCCCACGCCCCCGGCACCAACGACGGCAACAGTCGACCCCACCGGGATCTTGGCCGTATTGGTGACTGCGCCGACGCCGGTCATCACGCTGCAGCCGACCAGGCACGCGACTTCCATCGGCACGCCGTCCGGCACCTTCACACACGCTTTGGCATCGATGAGCTGCTCAGCGCCAAACGCGCCCATACCCGCGAACTGGAAGACGGGCGTCCCGCCCTTGCTGATGCGGCCCACGCGGCCCATCGGCGAAGCGTTCGTACAGAGCACGGGCCGGCCGGTGATACAGCGGTCGCAGGTCCCGCAGGAAGCGACGAACGCAATCACGACGCGGTCGCCCGGCTTCACGTTCGTAACGCCAGCCCCGACCTTCTCGACGACCCCCGCCGATTCGTGCCCAAGCACGACCGGCGTGGGGAACATCCAGCTGCCCTCCATGAAATGGAGGTCTGAATGGCAGACGCCGCTGGCGCTGGTCTTGACCAGCACTTCGCCGGCCTGGGGCTCCTGGATATCAAGGTCTTCAATGACGAGGGGCTGCCCCACGCCATACATCACGGCAGCTTTCATGCGATTCCTCCTCAGGTAACAGCCGCGATTGTTTTCCGCTCGGTAACCACGTGTCAAACGCACTGGGCCCCCGGGATCGGCGGCCAGACGGATTTAACGGACAAGAGTGGCATCCTGCGCCCGCATCCGTGTAGACTCCGCCGACAAAGCCCGGCCAGGTGGCTTGCAGGAGCGACTCATGGACATCAACGGTGGAGTAGCGATCGTCACCGGCTCGGCCACCGGCGTGGGCGCTGCAGCGGCGAAAATGCTGGCAGCCAAAGGTTGCAACGTCGTCATCAACTACACGAAGAGCGAATCCGAAGCGCGCGCAACACAGGCAGACTGTGAAGCGCTCGGCGCGCACACCCTGCTGGTGCAGGCGGATGTCTCAATCGACGCTGATTGTCGCCGCATGGCCGCTGCCGCTTTCGACGAATGGGGCCGTATCGACGCGCTGATAAACAACGCCGGCACCACGCAATTCGTCAACCACGCGAACCTTGACGGCCTGAGTGCCGAAGACTTCCAGCGGATCTATGCCGTCAACGTCGTTGGCCCGTTCCAGATGACGCGTGCGGTTGTCCCCCACATGAAGGCCGCCGGACGTGGGGCCATCGTGAACGTTTCCTCCATTGCGGGCGTGATGGGCGTTGGCAGCTCCATCGCCTACACAGCGTCGAAAGGTGCGTTGAACACCATGACGCTGTCCCTCGCGCGTGCCCTCGGGCCGGAAATCCGCGTCAACACCATCTGCCCGGGCTTCATCCAGGGACGCTGGCTGCGCGGCGGCATGGGCGACGAAATGTACGAGGCCGCCAAAGCCCAACAGGAGCGCTCGACACCGCTCCACCGCGCCGGGACGCCTGAAGATATGGCCCAGGCAGCCGTCTGGTTTGTCGAAGGTGCGGACCTTATCACCGGAGAGATCCTCATTGTCGATGCCGGTGCCCACCTCGGTGCGGCGCCCTTGATTGCGCGCTAGAGGCGCAAGCAGACGTGAGCGGCGTCGCGGCATCGCGCCTTCGAAGAGCTGGCCCGCCGCTGATCGCCGCCGCCGTTGCGATCGTGGCCGCCGTCGCCGTAATGATCGCGCTCGCGCCCCGCGCCGCCGCCAGCGAAACGCTCCAAAACCCGGGCTTCGACCAGTGGTCCGGGAACGCGCCCGCCGTGTGGAACGTCAGCGC
>DATNET010000177.1:0-3248 GCA_035606745.1 Tepidiformaceae bacterium | reverse complement strand
ATCGTGCGCAGCCGGTCCACTCCGGTCTGCAGCTTCTCCATGCCATTCGCGAGCAGGATCACGAGTGCTTCGCGCTCGGCCGCGCTGTGGCGCAATTCGTTCGAAAGCGACCCCTCGGCCTTGGTCAGCCAGAACCGGACGTTCTGATGTCCCCGAGGGTGGTGCTGCGTGTACCACAGCAGGTGGCGGCGGCCATATTCGAGGTGCCGGCGGGAATCGCGTGCCATCAGCTCGAACATTTTCCGTTCGACGTCCGTCTTCACGTACTCCGCCGCCGATTCGAACAGCGTCAGTTCCCACGACTTGTAGACGACGTCCAGCGAGGTGATGAGCTCGGTGAATTTGAGCGCCCCATACCAGCCGCGGTACAGGTTTCCCAGCGGCGCCTGGCCGAGCCCGCCGCCGTTCGCGAGTGCGCGCTTGCGTAGCGCTTCCACCTTGTGGCCGGCGTCGTAGACCTGGGTACCGAGGAACAGCTTCACGTCGTGGAAGCCGTAACTGATGGATTCGAACCACTTCGCGATGATCTTCTGTTCGACAAGCCCGTGCGAGCTGTAGACGGTGCAGAGCTGCCCGACGGCTCGCTCGACCTCTTCGGGCAGTTCGCCGAGGCCGCCCGTCCAGTCGAGGTCGGTGCTGGGTACCCAGCGTTCGCGGATCGCCTGCTCGTACAGCTCGTCGACGCCTTCGGCCCACACTTCCCACTTGTCGTAAATGGTGTAGTTGCCCGGCGCGTAGTTGTTCATGTCCGGGTGGCTGCCCAACGGCGTGTCGTTCTCGTAGGGCCAGTGGTCCGGCACCTGGCCGTAGGTGCCGATGTTGATCTCGGGCGTGCCCAGCCCGTGCTCGCCCGGTTCCGCGCGCAGTCCCCGCTCGGAATGGGTGCGCATGAAGTTGAAGGTGAGGTTGCCCATGCGGTCGGGGTTTTTGTCGACCATGTCGAGGAAGCTCGCGATGCGTTCAGCGGGCAACTTCATCATCGCCATGTTCGCCGCGGCCCGTTCCTTGATGGGCGACGCTTCAATGCGGGCGATGAGGTCGGTGTCCCAGCCAAGCTGGCTGGCGCGGGCACGGGTAGCGGCGGAAAGTTCCACGGGGCAATCCTCACGGTCTGATGGGTGAGCCGGAATCGGTGCGATTGGCCGAACTGAGGGCGCTACGCGACGGGGTCGAGCAGCGCCTTCATGCCGGGAGCCATGCGCTCGCGGCGGTCGCCCATGCCGATGACTTCGAGCCGGTGCATGTATTCGTTGACCTGCCGCTTGCGCATGATCATGAGCTTCTCGAAGCCCTCGTCCATGTGCTCCACACCACCGCCCGCGAGGATCGCGAGCGCCTCGCCGGTCATCGGGTTGGTTGTCAGCGAGGCCTGCTGGTTCTGCCCCAGCGCACCTTCCTGGATATCGAGGTAGTGGTGCAGCTCTTCCTTGCGCCACGGTTCGGTGTCCATCACGTACTTGAGATGCGTGACGCCGAAGGCGAGGTGGCGGCTCTCATCCTGGGCCGCGAGCCGGAACATCTTCTTCTCGGCTTCGTTCTGCGAAATCATCTCGCCCATCCGGAACAGTGTCTGCACAAAGCCTTCGCCGACGAGGTGGAGCAGCGCGGTCATCTCCGTGAAGTCGTCGACGCTGAGCAGGTTGATCGCGCCGAAGCCTGCATCGACCATGCCGCCGCCGTTCACCAGCGTCCGCTTGCGGAAGACGTCGAGGTGGCGGCTCTCATCCATGATTTGCGTGCCGAGGAAGAGCTGCGCTTCGAAGTGGTCCGGGTGGACCTGTTCCATGTAACGTCCCGGGAGGTCGCCGGCGATGAACTCGACCTGCGTGAGGAATGTGCAAAGCGTGCACATCGCCATCTCGAGGTCGTCGGACATCGGCTTGACTTCGTCCCAGGGGATGTCCGTCGCGCTGGACCACTGTCGCTGGTTCGCCTCTTCGTACAGCAGCATCGCCGATTCGGACCAGACATCCGCCTTGTTTCGGTACTGGCGCGCGTGGCGGGGCGAACGCGGGTCTGGCGCGGAGCCACGGGGCGAAAACACCGGGATACCGGATTCGGCCCGGCTATCGACGCCGTAGGACATCTGGTTGATCTGTTCGAGCGTGAGGCCACGCCGCCCGGCATGAATCTCCATGCCCTGCTGAGTATCAAGGTTCAGCCAGTCAAAATTGAGTCCGGGGACTTCGATAAACGCGGGAGAAGACATGCGCGGCCTCCTGGGCAGGACGGTGACAGGCAGCATCGCGCCACGAGCCACATCTCGGATAGTGCCATTCTATCCGAAAGATAGGTTCGTGCGAAGTATCTGCGCGTTGGCCGCGTACGCTCGAAGCGGCCGCTCCCAACCGCCGCCCTACAGGTCGTCCGCGGCCGGCAGGTTCTTCGCCAGGCTGTCGTAGCGCCGCGCGTATTTGCCGATGTCCGGCTCCGGCCCCATGGCCGCTTCGACTTCCTTGCCCCATTTCGCTTCCGCTTCCACGAGCTGGTCGGCGACCGTCTTGTGCTGGGCGAACTTGCTCACGATGCGACGCATCTGGTGGCCCTGCTCTTTCCCCGCCTTCGGACAATCGGGAAAGTGCACTTCGGCCTGGACACTGCGAGTGAAGACCTCCTCGGTCGCACCGCATTTCGTACACAGGAATTCGTAGAGGGGCATGGAGATAGGGTATAGAGACGAGAGACGAAAGACTAGAGACGTGCCACGAGACGCGACAGCGAAGAGTTTACGTGGCGAGTCCTTCCGCCCGGTCCAGGGCGGCTTCGGGCGAAATCGCCCCGTCGCATTCGCCGGTGAGGGTGAGCGCGTTGTGGTCGATGGCCGAAAGCAGCCAGACGCCGCGGCGCTCATCGCGGCGGGCAACGGCCACCCACTCGCCCTGCCGGAAACTCCGCGACCACTCCAGCGATTCTGTGTCGTAGTGACTTTGTCCGCTCATGCGCTTTCTCCACGTCCGCACGGTCGAATTCGTGCCGCAGGGAAGGCTACGGCCAGGGCGGATGCGCGGCCACGCCCCACCGTACCGTTCCGCGGCAGGAAGCGTGCTAGCTTAGCCCGTTGCTCGAGCCGTTACCAGGATGTCTGTTCAAATTGCCGCGCTATCGCGTCGTAGCACTCGCAGGCGGCGGCCCCGAGCCGGCGGCGGTCGCGAATCGCGAGCCGGCCGCGCGCGATGGAGATGAGGCCACGCTGTTCGAGGCTGTTCAGGGCATCCGTGACGCTGGCGCGGCGCACCCCGAGCGATTGT
>DATNET010000522.1:0-2651 GCA_035606745.1 Tepidiformaceae bacterium | reverse complement strand
GGCGTGCAGAGTCAGCGCGTGGCGGCGACGGCCAAGCACTTCGTTTGCAACGATTCCGAGTTCGAGCGCATGACCATCAGCTCTGAAGTCAGCGAACGCGCCCTCCGCGAAATCTATCTGCCGCCGTTCGAAGCCGCCGTGAAGGAAGCCGGGACCTGGGCCGTGATGTCATCGTATAACCGCATCAACGGCACCCACGCCTGCAACAACGCCGACCTCCTCACAACGATCCTCAAAGATGAATGGGGCTTCGATGGCCTCGTGATGTCCGATTGGTGGGGGACACGCAGCACTATCCGGGCGGCCAACGCCGGGCTCGACCTCGAAATGCCCGGCCCGGGCCATCACTTCGGCGCGCGCCTGAACGAATCGGTTGCTTCGGGCCAGGTAAGCGGGGCCGTCGTTGATGGCATGGCCAGTCGCCTCCTTCGGCTTCTCGATCGCACGGGCGCGTTCGACGACCCCGCCGAGCCCGGACCCGAGGAAGCCAACGACCGGCGGGAGGACCGCCTGCTTATTCGGGCAGCGGCGGCCGATTCCATGGTGCTGCTCCGGAACGAACGCGCGATGCTGCCGCTCGACCCGGTGCGTGCGGGGCTGATCGCCGTCATCGGGCCGAATGCCGCGGAGCTTTCGGTGCAGGGAGGTGGCAGCGCGCGGGTGGAGCCGCATCACGTCCGCCCGGTGGTCGATGCAATTCGTGACCGGGTGGGCCGAGGCGTGAAGGTCGAGTTCGAGCCGGGCTGCGAGATCCATCGCCGCACGCCGGTGCTTGAACGCGGCCTGCGCGGCGATGTCACCGTTGACTACTTCGCCAATGCCGGCTTCGAGGGCACGCCGGTGCTGACGCAGTCGGCGCGCCGCATGGAGCTGCGTTGGTTGGGTGAGCCGGTACCCGGCGTTGGTGGCCAATTTTCGGTGCGCGCGACGGGCACATTCCAGGCCGACGGTACGGGCCAGCATCGGCTTTCGCTCGTGAGCGCGGGGCTGAGCCGCTTGCTCGTGGACGGCGACGTCGTCCTGGACAATTGGACTTCGCAGACGCCGGGCAGGTCGTTCTACGATGGCGGGAGCGCGGAAGTGGCGGAAGACATTGCGTTTGTGGCTGGCCGGGCCCACGAGGTCGTGCTCGAATATGCGTCCGGTGGGCCGCTTGGCATCCGCGGCGCTGTCGTGGGTTGCAAGCCGCCCGGCGAGCCGGACCTCATGGAGCGCGCCGTCGCGCTCGCGGCGAGGGCCGACCTGGTCATCGTGGTCGCGGGGTCCAACGGCGAATGGGAAGCAGAAGGCAGTGACCGAGTGAGCATGCATCTGCCGGGCGACCAGGATGACCTCATTCGGCGAGTGGTCGCGGCCAATCCCGAGACGGTGGTCGTCGTCAACGCTGGCTCGCCAACCGCCATGCCCTGGGCGGACGACGTCCCTGCCGTACTGCAGGTGTGGTACCCAGGCCAGGAGGGGGGCGATGCCATTACCGACGTGCTGTTCGGTGATCGTGAACCGGGCGGGCGCCTGCCCACAACATTTCCGGTGCAAGCGGAGGACGCGCCGTCGCACCTCACGTATCCCGGCGAGCGGGGAAGAGTCGTGTACGGCGACGACATCTTCGTGGGCTATCGGGGCTACGAAAAACGTAAGCTGGCGCCTCGCTTCCCGTTCGGCTTCGGCCTCTCGTACACATCGATCGAGTTCGGTGCCGTGACGCTCGATCGAGTGCTCGCTGCGGTGAATGACGATGTGACGGTGTCGATTGACGTGCGCAATACCGGCCAGCGGCGAGGATCGGAAGTGGTGCAGGTTTATGTGCGAGACGTGGAGTCGACGCTCCTGCGGCCGGAAAAGGAACTGAAGGGCTTCGCGAAGGTCGTGCTCGATCCGGGTGAAGAGCGGACGGTGGAGATCACGCTCTCGCCGCGGTCGTTCGCGGCCTGGGATCCGGAGCGCCACGGCTGGTTCACGGAGCCCGGCGAATTCGAAATCCTCGTCGGCGCATCGTCTGCCGACATTCGTGGAATGGCCGGATTAAGGATCGAGTGACCGAACAGGGGAGTTACTCGCCTCCCCGGGCGCAACCCCATGTTCGCTGAGCTGTGCCGTCAGGAGTTCGCGCACCAGCCTGCGTTGGATTTTCCCGCTCGCGGTACGGGGCAGGCTGCCCACGGTTACGACGATGCGGGGCACTTTGTACCCGGCCAATCGGGTTCGGATGTCGCGGTCGAAGGCTGTGCGGTCGAACGTCGCGTCACAGACGAGGACGGCGGCGACGAGCTGTCCCCACATCGGTTCGGAGACGCCGACGACCGCCGCCTCCAACACCCCCGAGGCGCTGAGTGCCGCAGCTTCGACCTCCGCGGGGTACACGTTCTCACCGCCGCACACGATGAGGTCGTCGCGGCGATCGAGGACGAAGAGGAAGCCATCATCATCAAGCCGCCCAATATCGCCGGTGTGCAGCCAGCCATCGCGCAGGGCTGCGGCGGTCGCAACAGGATTGGCGAAATAGCCGGGCGTCACGGTCGGGCCGGCGACGAGGATTTCGCCGGGCTCGCCGGGCAACGAGGAATCGATGCGCAGTTGGGTGACGAGGAGTGGTTTACCGGCCGAGCCCACGTGCCGCGCGGCGTCCGCCGGCGCCAGCGTCGCGACCTGGC
>DATNET010000519.1:0-5528 GCA_035606745.1 Tepidiformaceae bacterium | reverse complement strand
TCAACGAGCATCGCATCGTCATCTATGGCGAACGCGAACGCATCCTCGAAGGCGTCGACACCCGTGCTAACGTCCTCGGCCTCACCATCGACGAACTGGAAGCGATCTTCAAAAGGGCCGGCGGCAGCGACATGATGTCGCGCGAACTGCTCATTAACGAACTGCGCGAAGTCCTCATGCCGGAAGACCTGCCCACGCCCGAAGACATCGACTCCCTCGGCGATGAGCTCCAGGACGAAGTCCTCGACCGCGCTGAGGACCGCTACGAAGAGATCGAAAAAGTCGTTGGCGAAGAGAACATGCGCAAGGTCGAGCACTGGCTGCTGCTCGAATCGATCGACCAGCACTGGCGCGAACACCTGACCGCAATCGAAGAGCTGCGCCAGAGCATCGGCCTCCAGGCCTATGCCCAGATCGACCCTCTCGTGGCCTTCAAAAAAGAGGGCTACGACATGTATGTGCAGCTCCAGGAGAACATTCGCCAGCAGGTCGCGCGCACCGTCTTCAAGGTGAAGATCGTCGAGAACCCACCGGCCTCGGCAGCAACCCAGCAGGCCGTCTCCCAGGCGACGACGACCAACAGCGCCTCCTCTGCCAACGTCCCGCAGGGCACGGCCGCGCCCGTCCTCGCCGGTTCAACGGCGCCCACGGCAGCACAGCTCAACACCAACCGTGGCGACGGCGCGCCAGCCACGGGCGGCGGCCGTGCCGCCACCGCCACCGTGCCCAAGCTCGGCCGCAACGACCCCTGCTTCTGCGGTAGCGGCAAAAAGTTCAAAAAATGCCACGGCGCCGTCGCCTAAAGGCGACCGTAGTTCGGCGGCACAAGTCATCGCCACCGCGACCCTGCCGCAGCGTGAGCACCTGACACCCCGGCTCGGCGCAGGGTCGGTGGTCGTCGAGGTTCCGGCCCTCCCAACCAGCCCTACCGCCCGTCCCTGAACCCGTTGAATATCCGCGACATTGAGTCCGCGAACTTCTCCAGCGCCGCGAGCACCCTGCCTATCCAGGTCCGCTCCGGTCCAGCGCCGGGCCGCGGCTGCTTATACATGACTGGTGCAACCCCCAACGGTTCGGGACAACCTACCACCCGTCAACCGCCACAACAATCCCCCGCTTACG
Source organism: Tepidiformaceae bacterium (assembly GCA_035606745.1). Taxonomy (GTDB): domain Bacteria; phylum Chloroflexota; class Dehalococcoidia; order Tepidiformales; family Tepidiformaceae; genus DATNET01. The sequence goes on along the minus strand of DATNET010000519.1, from coordinate 4,406 downwards.
CTCAGCGTGTGGAGGAGCACCTCACTGTTCCCTGCTCCCTGTTCCCTGCTCCCTGTTCCCCGCGAGCCCCTCGACCACCTTTTGCTCCGTCTCCTCGACAGTGCCGGAAACGTCCACCACCACCGCATGTGTCGGCGGCTCGAGCGTGTCGAACTGACTCTGCAGCAACTCTGCCGGCATGAAGTGGCCGTGCCGCGACTCCATTCGCTTCGAAAGCACCTCCGCCGAGCCTGTCAGCAGGACCGTCTCGACTCCGGGGATACCCTCGAACAGCGTTGCCCGATATTTCGCTTTCAACGCGGAGCATGCCAGCACCCAACCGGCCGGTTCGCTCACCAGGCGCTTGTGGATATCGGCGAGCCAGGGCGCCCGGTCCTCATCCGTCAGCGCGATCCCCGCGTGCATTTTCTCCTTGTTCGCTTCGCTATGAAAATCGTCTCCCTCGATCATTGGCACACCGAAGCGCTCAGCCAGGGCCTCCCCCACCGTCGTCTTGCCGGAGCCACTCACACCCATGACGAGAATGCGCCGTTCGTGGTCGTCCACCATTGCCTCAGCCCTTCAACAAGCTCATGAGGCCCAGCCGTTCGAGGACCTCATCGAGCCCCGCCAACAGTTCGGCATCGCTGCGGGGCGCCTCGCCGCCGTTCCCCGGTTCGAGCGCAAGCGCCATGACCGCCGCAAGCTCGCTGCGTGTGCGCGTGCCGTCCATGGCCGGCAGCACCACCTTCCACGCTGGCTCGAGGTCCACCGCCTGGTGGCGCGCGTTGACCACCGTCCGTTCACGGGGCGCCCGCAGCCGCGCCACTTCCGACGCAATTGGCCGTTCGCCCGCGCGCTCCGCGCCCACGCACATCGGCGCTTCGCTGCGAAACTCGACCATGCGCACCCGCAGCAGCGTCAGCAGCGCGCTTGCGAGCCGCGCCGCTCCCGCATCATCGAAACTGGCGCCCAGCTCGCCGCCAATGTTCGCCAGCAGTTCGTCGAACGTCTCTCCCTCTGGCCAGAGGGAAATGAGCCGCCGCACTGCGGCCGCCGTTTCCGGAGTCTTGAGCGAAACAACGCTCCCCGCGACGTTTCGAATTCGAGGGATCGCGGGGTCATAGCCCTCCATGCCCTCTTCCACAAACGTTGCCTGCGATGACAGGTTCAACGATCCCAACGATGCTCCCGTTACCTCCGCGGTTCTCGCCACTTCGGCGTGGCAAAGCAGCGATTCCCTGAACATCCGGTTCGTCACGAAGTCGCTGTACTGCTCCTCCGTCACGGAGTCCGGCGAAAGCGCCTCGATCGGCGCCGAGACCTCGTCCGGCACCGACCCCATGATGCTGCTGCCAAAGTCGGAATCCGCAAGGTAGCGAAGCCCCGCCTGCTCCGCCCGCTCCACGAACTGATACAGGTACAGCGGGTCGTTGGCGCGTGAAAGGTGTTCGTGTGCGAGATACGAATGCGGCTTCCCTTCCAGCCGCGCCGCTTCCTGGTCCAGCAGCGCCCCGTACGGCCCGATGCTCGGCATCCGGTCCGCCATCAAGCGCACCGACTTCTGCACGAAGCCCAGGACATTCAGCGCTTCCTGCGTCCGCTCCTTCTGTGGAAAGCGCAGGCTGTGATACAGCATCATCTGGCGAGCGCCCATACGCATGTGCCAGCCGGGGAACACGTTATAGCTGACAACGGCGATACCCTGCGGCGCCAGGTGCTCCTTGCAGACGCGCAGGACGGCCTTTTGGACATCCGGTGGCACCCAGGAATACACGCCGTACGCGATGATGTAATCGAATTCGCCGAAGCTCTCGTCAAGGTCGCGAATGTCGAGCGTTCGAAGCGTCAGGTTCTGGACCCCGAGCGCATCGGCAAAGCCCTGCGCGACGCCGATCTCGGCCGGCGAGAGGTCGATCCCCGTGAACTGGCTCCCCGGCAACTCGTACGCCATCGGGACGATGTTGCCCCCTGTCCCACAACCCAGCTCCAGCACACGGCAGTGCGTGGCTCGCGCGGGGTTCATCCCGAAGAGCCGCCCGGTCATCGCGAGGTGCTGCGGGTGCGTGCTCGGCAACACCACGCCCTCGTACAACACCTCCTCGTAGGAAACTGGCTCGTCGTCGGTCGCGGTGTGGTCCATTACTTGCATTCTGCCCCGCCTCCCGCCCCAGTCCAGCAGAAGGGTACCGGGGCCGGCACGTCAGCGACCCGGACCTGGTGCAGCGTCCGGCGGCATCAGCTCCGTCCGTTGGTCCGAACCGCGCACGTCAGTAAGCGGACCGATGGAGATTCATCACCAAGCCACGCCCTGGACGAATCGCCCGGACTAACCCCGGAAGTCACGCGGCGCTCGCTCAGCGCTCGGTCAAGGCGGGACTCGCCCATGACAGCTCCTGCCGCATCGCGCACAATGGAATCCTTCCCCCCGGCTCCAGCCCGGCCTCAGCCCGTCACGACAACAGGACAACAATGCGCATCGCCCAGGTCTCAGCACACACCAGCCCCCTCGCGCCACTCGGCGGCCGCGCCACCGGGGGTATGAACGTCTACGTCCTCGAACTCTCCCGCGAGCTCGCCCGCCTCGGCTACGAAATCGACATCTTTACGCGCCGCGACGGAGACCTCCCACGCGTCGAGCCGATCGCGCCAAACCTCCGCCTCGTCCGCATCGATGCCGGCCCGCCCGCCCCCATCGATAAGGAAGCGATCATTGATTACCTTCCCGATTTCGCCCGCGGGATGCTGGCCTTCGCAGAGGCGGAAGACCATCCTTACACCGCGGTCCACAGCCATTACTGGCAGAGCGGCTGGGCCGGCGGCATTTTCGCCCGGCAGCTCGGCCTCCCACACGTGGTCATGTTTCACACCCTTGGGGAAGTCAAGAATCGCGCCCGCATCAGCGAACAGGAGCCGAAGCTGCGCATCCGCCACGAACGCGCTATCGCCCGTCGCGCCACATCCATCATCACCGCCAGCACGCACGAGCGTGAACTGCTCGAACGCTACTACGGCGCCGACCCCGCGCGCATGCATACCGTCCCTTGCGGCGTCGATGTCGAACGCTTCCAGCCACAAGACCGCATCGCATCGCGCGCCGCCCTGGGCCTCCCGCTGGACGCGTCCGTGCTTGTCTGGGTCGGCCGTTTGGAAAAGCTCAAGGGCGTCGACATCCTCATCAGCGCCGTCGCCCAGCTGGACGACCCGAACGCCATCCTGCTCATAGTTGGCGGTGTTGAAGAAGCCCCGGAGCTTCGTGACCAACTCCAGGCCCAGGCGTCTGCCGCTGGCATCGCCCCAAATATCCGCTTCGAAGGCGCCGTCTCCCACGACGCCCTGCCCACCTACTACAGCGCTGCCGATATCTGTGTCGTCCCGAGCTACTACGAGAGCTTCGGCCTCGTCGCCGTCGAAGCCATGGCGTGCGGCACGCCGGTCGTCGCTTCACGCGTGGGCGGACTCGTTTCCACCGTCACCGATGGCGTCACCGGCTACCTCATCCCCTGGCGCTGCCCGGAACCGTTCGCCGAAAAGCTTGAAGTGCTGCTGAACAACCCCGAACTGCGCGCGAACTTTGGACGTGCCGCCCGCCGCTCCGTTGAACGCTTCCGCTGGAGCAGCGTCGCCCTCCAGGTCGCCTCCGTCTACGACACGGCCCGCGCCCAGGCCGCTGCCCAGGCCGCTGCCCAACGTCGAAGGCACCAACCCAACTCCGCATTCAACGAAGGCGCTGGCTTCGGCAAGGAAGCCTACGAAGCCGCCGTCCTCGCCGGCCCCCGCTAGCCCGCAGCCCTGCCACCGCCCGGCGAAGCCGAGCGCCAGCAAGCAACGCCCCGAACTGCACCCAATCCACTCAGAACTCAGAACTCAGAACTCAGAACTCCGACCCTCGTCACAGCAGCCGCTTCGGAAACACGCCCTCGTTCTCCAACAACGACTGTTTCATCGCCAGCCCGCCGCCAAAGCCGTGCAGCGAGCCGTCGCTCGCGAGGACACGATGGCAGGGCAGCCAGAGTGGGATGGGATTCGCTCCGACCATCGCGCCGATCGCTCGCGGAGCGGCCCCTCTCCCCACGCGCTTTGCCAGCCAGCCGTAGCTCCGCGTTTGCCCGCACGGGATTTCGCGCAGCGCCAACCACGTGTCCCGTTGCAGCTCTGTGCAGGCCGGCAGGTCGACCGGATAGAAGTCCAGGGCATCGCCCGCACCGTCGGCGTAGCGACGCAGCAGCTCCGCCACTCCGGCCGCCCGGGCGTCGTCACGGAATTCTGCTCCGAACGCCAGCAGCTCTCCCCGTGCGGCGGATTCCGTGCGATGAAACAGCGTCGCGTGCCGGATCCCCGCCTGGCTGAGCGCGACCCCAGCCCACCCCATCGCGGTCTCGGTGACCACGCCTGTCAGCATCTCCGTCGCTGGTGTTTGGATTCTC
>DATNET010000518.1:0-4881 GCA_035606745.1 Tepidiformaceae bacterium | reverse complement strand
GAGAGGGGCGGCGCGCAGGCTGGTAGGCGATGCGGACATGCGAAGCGGGTTGGACATCAGCGTGATATCCCCAGCAGTCGGGTGCTGCACGGTCTGAATGAAGCCGCGGGACGCGAGGTGGGGGTCGGTGAACAGTTCTGTCGTATCGAGCGTGGCGCTGGATGGGACGCCGGCTTCGGCGAGAAGGCGCATGGCCTCGTACTTGGTGTGGCACATAGTCCAGGCCGAAATTTCGGCGGCGAGCGCCTCGCCGTTCGCGACCCGTGCGGCCCCGTCGTGGAAGCGCGGGTCGGATGTTAGGTCATGACGGTCCATGGCGGTGCAGAGCGCGTCCCACTGCTGAGTGGTGACGACCATGATGAAGACGTAGTCGTTCGGGCCACAGGGTGCGCAAGGATAGACCGCGGTGGTGGCTGCGCCGCGGAGCGCTCCGGTGCGGCCCGCGGGAGCTTTACCCCAATGGGCGAGTCCCTGCGTCCGCATGAAAAGGGTGACCGCCTCTTGCATGGACACCTCGATCAGCTGGCCGAGACCCGTGGTCTGCTTTTGAACGAAGGCGGCCGTAATTGCCAGGGCCATTTGCACGCCAGTGCCAGAATCGCCGACGGTAGTTCCGGGCATGAGCGGCGGGCCATCGGCGTGGCCGGTGACGGAGAATGCCCCCGCGGCCGCCTGGGCTACCCAGTCGTAGCAGTTGTACTCGCTGTAGGGGCCACTCAGCCCGAACCCCTTGATACGCCCATAGATGAGGCCAGGGTTCAGTCCCCGCAGCAGTTCGTATCCGATATCGAGGCCTTCCATCGCGCCGGGGCCATAGTTTTCAACGAAGACATCATAGTTCGGGACGAGACGCAGAAAGAGTTCGCGGCCTGCTGGCGACTTCAAGTCGAGCACGATGCTGCGCTTGTTGCTGTTGTAGTTAAGGAAGTACTGGGAGACGACCGCCGGGTCGCGACTGACCCCGCGCCCGGGGTCGCCGCGCGGAGATTCCACTTTCACGACGTCGGCGCCGAGCCAGGCCAGCAACTGCGTACACGAGGTGCCGGCTTCGTACTGGGTCATGTCGAGTACGCGCATCTGTTCGAGTGCAGGCATTGTTGTTGCCCCTTCGCAGCAGAGGATCCGTCCGGCGCCTGGCGGTCGGTGCATTCTACGGGCCGCGGGGTCGATCGCGTCCAGATGCTTCCGTCCGGCTGAACAGCAACCTAGGCGCGGCTGATGTCCTTCATGATGTCCACGGCCGCGGGGGCGCCTTCCGGCATGGGGACTTCCACAACGCGCTCCGGGACATCGTCGAATTCCAGGCGCAGGGCACGAGTGATGGTGCCGTGAAGTGCGTAGGTTGCGGCAGCGTAGGTCAGTTCGAGGATCGCTTCGTCGCTGAAGAATTCGTGGAGCGCATCGAACACGCCATCCTGGACACGTCCGCCTTCGAGCACGATGGCGTCGGTGTAGGCGAGGATGGCCCGTTCCTCGGGACCGAAGGCGTCCGAAACTTGCCATGCGGGGATCGCCTGGACCTGCTCCTCAGAGAGGCCAGCCCGGCGGGCGCCTTTTGAATGCTGCGAAAAGACGAACTGGCTGCCGGCGGCGAAGCCCGCGCGGGTGAGGGCCAGTTCGCGCTGCCGCGGCTTCAACAGGCTAGAACGGCGGTTGAGAAGGGCGAAGCCGGCCTGCGCGTGAGCAAGCACATCGGGGACGAGCGCCCATACCGTCCACCAGTTCCCCGGTGTGCCTGTGGCTGTGCCGGGCTCGGCGACCGGGTCGCGGTCGCCAAAAAGCTGTTGGTAGACCTGCACGACATCGGCCGGGGCTTCCGACCTCGGGACCTGGCGAAGACGAGGCATTTTTTCTCCTGGCGTTAGTGCCGGGGCACACGAAGGCCGGCGCGCCGAGGCCGGCTCCATGCACTGGTCTGCTCGGCCGGGCCTGCGGCGCGCTGCCGGACTGGCGTTTGTGCTAGGAAAGCGCTCCCGCGAGCTTTTTGTGGGCATCCCTGGCTGTGGCCGGCTTGTGCGAAACGTCGTTTGGCCCGAACACCTTGGTCCAACTGGCGAACTCAAGCAGGATGCCGTCCGGGTCCATGAAATAGATGGACCGCACGAAGACGTCGTCGGTGACTTCGCGCGAAACGCCCATAGGGCTGTTGTCGTGGTTGAACACGAGCGACGTGCGGATGCCCTTGGCATGGAGCTTTTCCACGTACGACTCAAACTTGTCGGCCGGGACATCAAACGCCACGTGGTTCATCGAACCGTGGGCCGTGAGGATTTCGCCGTCGCCGGGCCAGTGGGCGGCAGAGGAGACGCCGGGCACGGCATCCGGCGCGCCGGGGAACCAGAAGAACGCGAGCGAATCGCCGTTACCGATGTCGAAAAAGAAGTGCTGGCCCATGCCTTGTGGGAGGTCGAGCGTCTTGATGAGTGGCATCCCGAGGACCCCAGAGTAGAAGTCGACGGTGCGTTGCATGTCGCGGGAGACGAGGGCGAGGTGGTTGATGCCTCGGATTTCGAACTCCGTGTTTTCTTTGTTTGAGAGCTCTGGTTTCATTGCCGGTTCCTTCCGATAAGACTCTGCTGGCTGGTTCGTTCGGACGCAATCGATGCTGCCCCATAGCATAGCCGCCCATGCCACGGCGCTGGTAGTGCCTATGTGCCAATTCGCAACCCCGGAGACATCGGGCACGGTCTGCCGCGACGACCGCGCTTTACGCGCGACGAACGCATCGGAGCGCCGGTGCGGGCACGGAGCTCCTGGGAAACCGGCGGAATCCGGTGTGTTAACGCGAGGAAAACTGCTCATAAACTCGGCGTCATCATCGCGTAAATTAATCACTTCTTATCCGTGACGTTACCTTTGATATCCTTTACGTAGCCAGATGCTACTAGTGGCACGTTGTTACGTATCTGAAACGCCATGCCACTGTCGATTGTTACGATGCGGCGACCATGGCTGGCGTATGGTGACGCACGCCACGCCCCCGGAAAGGAATCCGCATCAGCAGACCCTCGGACGCCAGATCGACCGTCCACTGTTAGCGATACAATGGCTATCGCTATTCGCCAAACTGCGTACGGGCACCCGGAATGCGGGTCGCCTCAGAAATTAACACTCTAACGAACGCCCCCTTGCGCTAATTGAACAGTTCGTCCCGGCCGCCTTCCGGGTCGAATAATCATTCATGCGTGTAACAGGAGAAGCGCACTAATGAGTCCTACCCCAGTCCGGCATGGAGTTCAGAGGAAGCATTCCGCGTTCGCATTGATCGCGGCACTCGTCCTCATCCTTGGCGCAGCTGCCATCTCACAGGGCACATCGGCACATGCCCAGACAACCACGAATGGCTCGATCACAATCACCAAGGTTTGGGACGGTGGCACTGGCACCAGCGCATCGTTCACCGCAACAGGCACCGGTGTCAGTGACTTTTCGCTGACTCCGGCCGCAAGCAGCACGACATTTAGCGATCTCGCCGCCGGGCAGTACTCCTTCACGGAGGCCGCCATGGACGGTTGGACGCTGACTGGCGTTGGCTGCTCCGACCAACCGGTCCACTCGGACCTCGCACCAGTGGCAGTCAGCCACACGTTGAACCTGACTCTCGGCGCCGGTGAGAACGTGACGTGCACGTTTACCAATACGGCAGCGGCGCCCACGACTGCGACGCTCACGGTCGTCAAGACCGTGGACAACACGCAAAACCCGTCCGCTACCGCGACAGCGGCAGATTTTTCACTGCACGTTATGAGTAACGGCGCGGATGTTGCGAACAGCCCGCAGCCCGGTTCCGAAACCGGCACGGCCTACACGGTCGCGCCCGGCGACTACGCGGTTAGCGAAACCGGCGGCCCGACCGGCTATACGGAAGCCATCTCCGGTGACTGCGGCACCGACGGTTCGATAACGCTGGCAGCAGGCGACAACAAGACCTGCACCATCACCAACACCGCCCAGCCGGCGGAGACGCTCGGGAACATCACGATCACTAAGACCTGGGTCGGCCTCAACGGCGAGACCACGGGTCCCGACGCGGTCTTTACGGCTACTGGCCCCGGGACCTCGGGCTTCACGCTTTCGAGCACCGGGACGGATTCGCAATCGTTCGCAGGTGTAGCGTCAGGCTCGTACACCTTTACTGAAGCAGCGGTCGATGGCTGGAAACTGACAGCGATCAACTGCACGGGCCAGAACCTCGCGACGACGATCGGCATCGACATCACAGGCGGTACGCTTTCCGTCGGCCTGGGAGGCGACTCCGAAGACATTACGTGTGCCTTCGTGAACACCCAGGTAGCGCCGACTGGCGGCTCTATCACGATCAAGAAGGTCTGGAACGGGCCTAATGGACCCGACGCCTCGTTTACGACCAGCGGCACGGGCGTGAGTGACTTCACGCTGACCACGGCCGACGATAGCCAGACCTTCAGCGGCCTCGATGCGGGCACGTACAGCTTCACAGAAGCTGGCAGCACGGGCTGGAACCTTACCGGCATCAGCTGCTCCGACATGCCGACGCGCGAAGCCGCGCCAGCCACTCCGACGAGTCACACGCTCAACGTCGAGCTTTCGGCGAATGAGAATGTGACGTGCACCTTCACGAACACGCCCGTGGCTGCCACAACCGGCACGCTGACGGTCATCAAGATGGTCGACAACACGGCCAATCCTGGCGCTACGGCCACACCCGCTGACTTCATGATGCACGTCATGAACGGCACGACGGACGTTACCGGCAGCCCGCAGGCGGGTTCCGCGACTGGCACGCCGTACATGCTCGATCCCGGGACCTACACGGTCAGCGAGACGGGCGGCCCAAGCGGCTACACAGCCACCTTCTCAGGTGACTGCGATAGCACGGGCGCGGTAACGCTTGCCACTGGT
>DATNET010000173.1:0-2587 GCA_035606745.1 Tepidiformaceae bacterium | reverse complement strand
TGCCCTGCAACGTAAGCCGCGTCTCCGCTGGCGACTGGCGCGCTTCGCTCGCGGTGCCGCTAAACGTATCGTTGAACGGGCTGCCAGCGAACGGCGCGTCGCCCTGCGCCAGGGCGTCCACCGGCGCATTGTCACCGCCGCGGCCCCAGCGAAACGGACCGAGTCCCGCGGCGATAAACACCAGCGCCGTGAGGCACACCGCCCCCAGGCTCACCCGCAGCGCCCGCGTCTCGATCCCGCGCCGCTGCATCGCTGCTTCTTGTGCGGCGAACCAGGCGCTGGCCGAAGCCGTGCGCCCCGGGCCAACGCTGCCGCGCTTCGCCAGCAACGCATTCTCCCGGCGCGCCCACACCGCGATCCGGTAGATGAGCATCGCCAACACCGTCCCGGCGGTCGCAATGTAGAGCACCTGCGCCCAGGCTACTCGGCTATCCGTCCCCGTGTAGATCGCGTGCAGCAGCGCCGCCACATACGCCCCGAACGTCGCGTAGTGCAGCATCCGCCACGCCCGGTAACCGATGTACCTCCGCGCCGGGAAGCTCAGCGTAATGACCAGGAGCGCGTACAGCGTGACGATTCCGACCGCTGTCCACACCGTGCGGTAGCCCGTCGAGAACGGCACGAGGATATCCAGCAGCGAATACCCAACGAACCCGTCCCACAGCAACACGCCGGCATGAAGGATCGCGAAGCCCAGCACCAGCAGCGAAAGGAAGATGTGGATGTCCGTCACCTTCCACCGCGCGATATACCGGTCCAAACCTTTCGTCCGGATGGACAGACCCAAGACCACGGTCACGAAGAGCAGGAGGTAGGCGGTCAGGCCAGCGGCGCGAGCGAGATACCACGGGATGTTCATGGCTGCACCGTCGCTACACGCCTCGCATCACGAGCCGCGCGAGACCCGCTGGCGCGGGATCGTCTGCTGTTGAGGCGCTTGCTCGATCGGCTGCTGTTGCCCGCTATCGTCATCTCCGGCCGGGACGGGAGTCGCCACCTGCTGTTGGTCGCCTGCTGCGCCAGCCGCGCCCGCCACGCCCGTGCTGGTAGCCGCGACAGAACTCGTGCTCTCGCTCCCCAGCGGGTGCGCCTGGATAAGGCCATAGAAGCCGAGCGTGCCGGCAATCGCCGCAACGACTGCGCCGATCTTCAGTGGAAGGTTACGTGTCCAATTCCGGCCCATGGGCCCTCCCATCGAATTGTGCCAGTCAAAGCATGGTGCCCGAACATGTGAAAGTGATGAGAAACCGGAGAATCGCCTTCCTTATTTCTTTACACTGGCGCCCTCGTCACCTGCCGCCATCGTGGGCATGGCTCCTAACCGTCGCGCGGCTTGCCCGGCTGCCCCTCGCCACAGCACAATGCGCGGGATTCGAACCTATGCGCAGGAGATCCCATGACCACCAACAAAGAGCTTGCCGACGGCATCCGCTTCGCCGCGGGCCGCGTCACCGCCATAGCCGCGAACACCCACGACTGGGACCACCAGCTCGGCCACCAATGGACCACCCGCGATGCCTTCAGCCACATCGCTGCAAGCTCCGGCGGCGCCGAACAATTCGTGCCCATGCTCGATGGCCCCATGCTCAGCAGCATTGGCGTCGAACAGATCGGCCAGATGAACGCCGGCAGCATCGCCCAGATGAACGGTAAATCGAACGAAGAGATCATCGCCGCCATGCGCGAGGGGTTGACGGCTTCCGCTGCCTACGCCGAGACGCTCGACAACGACGACCTCCAGAAGACGGTGACGCTCGGCGGCTACACGTGGCCCAAGGGCGAGCTCATCGCCCAGATCTTCATCCACCACCCCATCGCACACGCGTACGAAGCGAGCGCCCGCTGGCCCATTCTTTAGGGGTTAGACGGTAGACGGCAGACGCGAGGAGCCGCTATTCGCCGAAGACGATGATGGCCGCGGCGGCCAGCGCGGCATCGAGCTTGTCGAGGGATTCCTGGCCGCGGGCGCGCTTGTTGGCGGTGCCGTCGATGTCGTTGGCGGATTTGCCGAGGGCGCGACCTTCGCGGGCGGCGGCGGTCGCATCCTTGAAGCGCGCGTAGGCGCCCGGCCGTGCGAGCGTCGCCGAGGCGATCGTGCCCTTGCGCACAGCGTCATCGATGCGTTTCCCGGCATTGTCCAGCTTGCTCGACATCTGTTGCGCCGCGGAGAGGCGGTCGCGTTCCTGTTCGCTATCAAAACGCTTGTCGTTGACCGCGTCACGCGCCTCTTCAAGCGCGTCGTTTGCCTGGATGACGGCGTCAGCCGCGTCGGAAAGTCGCTTGCTCTGTTCGTCGTTCATAACCGGTAGGGTAGAGCCGCGAGAGGCTGGTTGCGAATGCCGGCTCGGCCACGCTAACCGCAAAGGCCACGAAGAACGCAGAGATGGCGGAGTTGCCTTCCCGGCAGCCTCCCGAAAATCCGGAACCGTTGCGCTCTTTGCGTCCTTTGCGCCTCGCGTCCCCGTTCCGCCTCGGTACTCGGGCCTCGGGCCTCGGGCCTCGGTACTCGATTAGCACTCATTGACAGGGAGTGCTAATATGCACCTTGCTATCCCAAAACACATGCGTGGAGTACCCCTGAATGGCA
>DATNET010000425.1:0-6726 GCA_035606745.1 Tepidiformaceae bacterium | reverse complement strand
GCTGCAGCTTTGCCTACGGGCCACCCTCGTCTCGCAGGCGGATGCAAGCCGCCGCGGTGAGGTTGCCGCCAGCCGAATCGCCGCCGATGGCAAAGCGGGTGCCGTCGGCATTCATTTCCGACGCATGTGCGACGCTCCAGCGGATGGCCGCGAGCGAATCGTCGAGCGCGGCGGGGGCGGGATGTTCCGGGGCAAGACGGTAGTGGACGCTGACGACGACGGCATCGGCGCCGCGCGCGAGTTCCGAGCAGAGCTTGGTGTGGGTCTCCGGGCTACCGATAACCCATCCGCCGCCGTGCAGGTAGACGAGGAGCGGAAACGGCCCTTCCCCTGGAGGCGTAAACACTTTCACGGGGATGCCGCTTTCCGGCCCGGGCAGGATACGGTCGGCGATGCTGCCAATGGCGGGGGCGCCGGCGTTGAACGCGGCGAAGCCTCCGTCCATCATCGCGCGGGCGTCTGCGGCAGGGAGCTCCGTGAATGCGGGCGCGCCGCTCGCCTGGGCCTGGGCAGCCATCATCTGGAAAAGCGCTTCGACCTGGGGGTCCATGGGCACCTCGTTCGGATCATGAATAGTCACTGGCCGCAGCTGCACCGCGGCGCGGGGTCGGCCGCGTAGGCGACAGTTGCAGAGTCTACGCGGCGCAACACGGCCCCGCCAGACGTGCGGTGTCGACACAGACCATCCGTTCGTAGACGGACATAGTCACAGAGCAGTTAGCCCGGACGTTTTCACGGAGCAGCGACAACGAGCAGTTAGTTCCCTGTTCCCTGTTCCCTGTTCCCTGTATCCTCGCCACTGGGGCATCCGAGCCCGCGCTCTGGCAGGGATAGGCGCCGAATTCGGAAATCGTGAATCGTGGACCAAAACTCGAATGACAGTTCTCGTTGATGCAAACACGCGGCTGATGGTGCAGGGAATCGGCACCGAAGGCGCGAACCACATGCGCCGCTCCATCGCCTATGGCACCAACGTTGTCGCCGCGATCCATCCCAGGCGGGGTGGCGAACAGCAGGACGGCGTCAACATCTACACCACGGTCGACGCTGCCGTGCGCGAGACGGGCGCCAACGTGAGCATCATTTTCGTGCCCGCGCCGTTCGCCGCCGATGCCATCCTCGAAGCGGCGGCCGCGCACGTGCCGCTCATCGTCTGCATCACGGAGAGCATTCCTGTGCTCGATATGGTGAAGGTGAAGCGGTCGCTCCTGGGAGGCAGCTCCGTCCTCATCGGCCCGAACTGCCCCGGGGTGATCACGCCGTCGACCAAGACACGCGTCGGGATCATGCCCGGCGACGTTTTTCTCCCGGGACGCGTGGGAGTGGTCAGCCGTTCGGGGACGCTCGTCTACGAAGTCGTGGCACAGCTCACGGCGGAGGGGCTGGGCCAGAGCACGTGCATCGGCGTAGGTGGCGACCCGATCATCGGCACGACCCAGATCCAGGCCGTGCGTATGCTCAATGACGACCCGGACACCGACGCGATCGTGATGGTTGGGGAGATTGGCGGCAGTGCCGAGCAGGAAGCAGCGCGCTTCATCAAGGAGCAGGTGAAGAAGCCGGTCGTCGCGTTTATCGCCGGGGCGACCGCGCCCGAGGGCCGGCGTATGGGCCATGCGGGGGCAATCATCAGTGGCGAGGACGGCAAAGCCGAGAACAAGAAGGCAGCCCTCCGCGCCGCGGGCGCGCACGTAAGCGACTCGCCGGCGGAGATCGGCGCGACGATGCGGCGGGTGCTCGGCAGGTAGCCGAGCCGCCAGACGATCCTGGGACCGCCAGACGGTCCGGGGCTAGGCCAGCTTGAAACGCGCCGTCGCGCTGTTGAGCTGTTCCGCCAGGCCGCGCATCTGCGCTGCTGTCGCGGCGAGTTCCTGGGATTGCGCGGAGAGCTCTTCGGTGGACGCCGAAACCTCTTCCGCGGAGGCGCTCGTCTGCTCGCTGGTCGCGGAGACCTGGACGATGGCATCGGTCACGCGAGTGGTGCCGCGCGCCATGGCGCCTGCGCCCTGTGCGGATTCGGTTGCCGAGGCGGCGATGGCTTCGGCGGCGGCGACGATGCGCTGAGCGCCGCCCGAGAGCCCCTGCACATCGCCGGCGATCTTCTGCATCTGCACGGCCGAATCCTGGACAGTGGCAATGATCGATTCGAGCGCGTCGCCTGCCTGCGTGGTGATGTCGCGTCCCGCTTCGACATCGCGGACGCCGACCGCCATCGCGGCGACCGCGTCTTCGGTGCCGGAGCGGACTTTGCCGATGAGGGCGGCGATCTCCCTGGTGCTCTGGCTCGAGCGTTCCGCGAGCTGGCGGACGTTGTCGGCGACCACGGCGAAGCCGCGGCCCTGGTCCCCGGCACGCGCCGCTTCAATCGCGGCGTTGAGCGCGAGGAGGTTGGTTTGCGCGGCGATCTCGTCGATCGCCTTCACGATATCGCCGATCTGCTGCCCGTAGGCGCCTAGCTGGTCGACCGTGTGCGATGCGCGCTCAACCGCCGTGGCGATGTTTTGCATGCTTGTGACGGCCTGCTGGACGGCGCGCTGGCCGGTCCTGGCGGCGTCTCGGGAGTGATCAGCAGACCTGGCGACCTCTTCGGAAGCGGTCGCGACGGCTGCGATCTGTTCGTGCATGCGGGATGCTTCCGCCCGGGATTCCAGGGCGGAGATGCTGTTCTCGCCGGCGGCCGCGGCGAGCTGCTGAGAACCGGCGGCAACCTGTTCGATTTCGCGAGCGCTCTCCTGCGAGAGGCCGCTCAGCGCCACGGCGGAGCCGGTGACTTCGTTGATGGCCGTCGCGATCTGGCCAGTTGCAACGGCCATCTGTTCGGACGACTCGCGCAACTGGTCGGCTGCGCAGAGGATGCTCGCGGCATTTGTACGCACGCCGTTGACGATCTCGCCGAGACCACCGCGCATGGCGTTGTAGCTGACGATCGTGTCGCTCAAGCGGGCCAACATACGGTTGATGTCGGCCGACATCTGCCCGAGCTCGTCGTGGTTGTAGCGGTCGATCGTTGGCGTGGTGGCCTGGGCCTCGACCGTGAGGTCGCCGAGTTCAATGGCCCTGATCCCGGCTTCGAGTGCTGTGAGCTCGTTTTCCTGCATCGAACTGAGCTTCGATTGCACGACGAGCACGCTCTTCTTGATCGTGCGGGAGATGTGGAAGCCAAGCGCGAGCCCAAAGAGGGCGGCAGCGGCGCAGACGATGAGTGCCTGCAGCCGCGACCTGGCCGCGGAAGACTTCGCCGCCTGGTAGCTCTCCTCCGCCTGCCCGATCTTCGCGGCCTGGAGTGTGTTCAGGTCGGTGCCGATCGCTGAAACGATGGCGGTTGAGGCGGTGTGGCCGTTCGAGCCTTCGGTACTGGCGTTCACGGCCGCAGCCGTCCCCGCTCGTTGCTGGATAGCGAACACGTCCGCGCGAGACGCCTGGAGGTCGGCCATCTCCTTTTCGATCTTCGCCGCGAGGTCGACGTTGGCCGGGACATCGAGGGTCGCCTTGAACGTGTCGAGCTGTGCGAGCGACGATTTCAATGCGTCGTTGCTCGCAGTGGCGGCGGCGGCTGCCTTGGTTGGGTCGAGTTCGGCGAGTGCGTCGTTTGCGGCGGCCGTCGAGGCCAGGAGTTGCGATTCGGCGTTGGAGAGCTGCTCGTAGGGCAGCATCTGGTTCTGGTAGACCGCCCGGGTGCTCGATGTTGCGCCGTCAACGGCGAACACCAGGAAGGCGACGCCTACGGCCATAACGGCCACGACGGCCACGAAGCCCGCAGTGAGTTTCACCTGTAGCGGAAGGTTGTTGAACCATTTCAATGCGGAGGACTCCAGGCGAGATGGCACGCCGCACGCCAATCGGCGGACGCCTCATCTTCACTATCGAGCCAGCGCGGAGTTCCAAAGATTGGGGTTTACCCCCGGCCCGCACCCGGCGTCGCTCCGCGGCCTGGATAGCGGGAGGGTTGGCCGCGCCGCTACTCCCCGACCACGACGTTCCATTCACGGATTTTGTGGCTCGCGACGACGCCACCGGCAACGTACGGGTCATTCGCCACGAATTCCTCGGCGGAGGCGCGGTCGGTGAAGACCAGGAGTGCGCCGTCGAGGGGGTCGGTGTAGGCACCGGCGCTCAGCAGCTTGCGGGCGGCATGCAACTGTTCGAGCAGGCCGAGATGCGCCGCGCGCAGGGGCGCGCGGCGTTCGGCGACATCGGCAACGTAGTCGTAGAACAGGAGGTATCGCATGCCCGAATGATGCTGCAAACGCCCCGCCGTTGTCTCGCGCGCTAGAGGTCGCCGAACTTCCACAGGTTCCAGAGGTTCCGCGCCATCCGTTCAGGGTCCAGTTCGAGGCCATATCTGCCGAAGTAGCGGCCAACATTGCGGAGGTCACGTTCGAGCAGTTTCTGAGCGGAAGGCGAGAAACGTGGGTCGACGGCCTGGGGGAAATCGATGACGCGCAGGGTGCCGGCACCGGCGTACAGGATGTTGAACGCCGAAAGGTCGCCGTGGATGACGTTCTCGCGCATGAACGCCTCGATATTCCAGAGGACGCGGTCGAGCACGGTGGCTGCTTCCTCGCGGTCCATGGAGGCGAACTGGAGCTGAGGGGTGGCTGCCTCTTCCGTGCCTGCGTACTCCATGAGGATGGCGCCGCCGGTCGAGCCGAACACTTCTGGGACGTCGCAGCCAGCATAGCCGAGGGCACTCAAGGTCTCGAATTCGTGCTCGACCCACATGCTCGCGGCGATGCGCTTTCCAGCGGCGGAGTGGTTTTCGACGGCACGGCGCACGTGCCCTTCGAGGATCACTCGGCCTTCGGTGTAGGCCGCAGCGGAATGAAAATTACGCCGTTCGCTGTCGAAGTAGACTTTCGCCACAGCGAAGTCATGACCAAGCTTCTTTGTGCCTCGGCAGAGGTAGGCCGCGGCCTCCTTGCCGCGCTTGATGACCGTCAGCACGTCGCTGACATAACCTTCTTCGATGAACTCCTCAAGGGATTGGAGTTCAGCTGTTTCGGTATCCGTTGCCAATCGCTTCTCCGGGAAGGTGTCTGGCCGTGTTGCCGCCAACTGACGTAACACGAAAAAGCCGTCTCGAGACGGCTCCAAACAGATCCGGGCCAGGATTGGTTAGGAGACGACGCTCGCGAGACAGATTGATGCTGTTGCGACGAATTTTCGTGTCTTCATGCTTCTGCCTCCTCTAAAACCTGCAGGAACGCGTCTCTGTGGCGCGCTGCTTCGCTTCTTCGAAGCAACACTTTCGCCCGGCCCAGCAGTCGCTGTCAACAGGGCTATGACTACTTTTCGAAGACCTGCTGTAGTTCGTAAGGCACGGCGGCCTGGAATTGGTCGAACGTACACTGGACTGGCGGCTTGTCGGTGCGCCAGCGGTGAAAGGTCGCGGCGTGCCGGAAACGGTTTCCCTGCAGGTAGTCGAACGTCACTTCACAGACGAGTTCGGGACGCAAGCGCACCCACGAGAGGTCTTTGCCAGAAGACCAGCGGCTCGGTGCACCGGGTGTGCGTCCGGCGCCGAAGCCCTCGGCTTCGTCCTCGCTTACGAACGGCGCGAGCAATGCCACGAGTTCGCGTTTGTCCGCGGCGCTGAAGCTCGATGTGTGGCCGACAAAGTGGAACGTACCCTCGTCGTCGTAGAGGCCGAGCAAGAGGGAGCCCACGGAACGGCCCTCCTCGCCTTTGTTCCAACGGAAGCCGCCCACGACACAATCCGCGGTGCGGAGGTGTTTGATCTTGGCCATCGCGCGTTTGCCGGGCTGGTAATGGCCGTCGAGTCGTTTAGCTACGACGCCATCGAAGCCGGCGCCTTCGAAGCGTTCGAACCATTCCTGGGCGAGGTCGCGGTCGGTTGTGGCGGGCGTCACGTAGGCCGGCGAAGCGATTCCAGCGAACGCGCTTTCCAGGCGTTCGCGGCGACTTTCGAATGGGGTGCGGACCAGTGACTCCTGGCCGTCGGCGAGGAGGTCGAAGGCAACGAAGACGGCGGGCGTCTCCACAGAAAGCTTTCGTACGCGAGATTCCGCCGGATGGATGCGCTGTTGGAGGACATCGAACTCCAGCCCATGCGAACCCATGATGACGATTTCGCCATCGAGCACGAGGGGGCGCGGCAGCACTGCTGGCAGCTTTTCTTCGAGTTCCGGGAAGTAGCGCCCGAGGGGCTTCAGGTCCCGGCTCTGCAGATAAACCGCCGCGCCATCGAAGAAGACGATGCAACGAAAGCCATCCCACTTCGGTTCGAAGTGCCAGCCCGGGCCTTCGGGGAGAGCCCCGGTCAGCTTAGCGAGCATTGGCGCGATGGGTGGTTGGAGGGGGAGTGCGAGCGATTCGGGCATCGTGCCGAGATTGTCAGCGCGCGGGTGCTGCGTGACAAGTGCCCGATACACGGCGAGCGAGCCCTTGCCCGTCACTTTGTTGGCGGCAGGAACCATGGACTACACGGAAGCGCTTCCACGATGTCAGCAGATGCTCCGCACAGGAAGGAATCTCAATAATGAAGAAACTCTTGGTCAAGATGCTCGCGGGCGGTGGCGTTCTCGCCACCGTTATTGCGGGCGCCACCATGTTCGCCGGCAACGCTTCCGCGATGACACAAACAGCGGGCGGACCGGCCGTGCAACAGACCACACCTACCACACCCACAACCACCGCCCCCGCCAACGCTGAGCAGTGGCCGGCCGCGATCGAGGGCCGGCCGACGAAGCTCGACAATGGCAGCGC